>NZ_JAFEVQ010000013.1:0-115627 GCF_020882855.1 Curtobacterium sp. GD1
CCTCATCAGCGTCCAGCTCGTCGGTCTCGACGAGGACCTCGGCGCCACCTCGAGCGCTCGGACCTCGATGCCCGACGGGTCGGTGTGGTCGAGGGCGGGGACGTCGCTGCCGGGGAGGGCGGCGGCTGCCGCTCCGGTGGCGACGGCCTGGGCGAGGCGCTGCTCGGGCGACTGCCCGGCGACCTCGGCGAGCAGGTAGCCGGCGAGGGAGGAGTCCCCCGCGCCGACGGTCGAGCGCGCCACGATCCGGGGTGCTGCGGCCGCGTAGCTCCCGTCCTCCGTCACGAGGACGGCTCCGGCGCTGCCGAGCGTGAGGAGCACGGTGCCGACGTTCTTGTCACGGAGGCGCTGCGCCGCGATCGCTGCCGCGTCGACGTCCCGCTCGAACTCGTCCGGGTCGCCGCCGACGACCTCGGCGAGCTCCTCGGCGTTCGGCTTCACGAGGTCGATCCGCTCGCCCGACTGCAGCAGCGCGGTGAAGGGGACGCCCGAGGAGTCGACCGCGATCCGGACGTCGTCGCCGTGGCGCTGCCGGACGGCTCGGACGAGGACCGCGAGGGCGTCGTCCGGGAGCCCAGGGGGCAGGGAGCCGGCGAGGACCACCCAGCGTGCGACGGGTCCGGTCGCGGTGGCACCGGCGGTGTCGGCGACGAGTGCCGCGAGGTCCTCGAGGCGACCCGCGAGCGATGGACCGGGCTCGTTGAGCTTCGTGGTCGTGCCGGTCGGCTCGGTCACCGTGACGTTCGAGCGGAGCGGTGCACCGATCGGGAGTGCCGCGGTCGGGATCCCGCGCGTCGCGAGGCCGAGCAGCACCGGGTCGAGCTCGTCGCCGGGCAGCACCGCCACGGTGTCGCCGCCGCTCGCGACGACGACCCGGGAGACGTTGACGCCCTTGCCGCCGGGCTCGGCCGTGGAGCGGGTGGCGCGCTGGACGGCGCCGCGCTGGAGTTCGCCGGCGAGCTCGATCGTGCGGTCGAGGCTCGGGTTCGGGGTGACCGTGACGATGCGGGTGCTCATGGCGCTGCGTGTCGTGTTCGTGTTCGTGGTCATGCGACGACCACCTCGACGTCGGCTTCGGCGAGCGCTCCGGCGAGGTCGGCCGGCGGCTCCTGGTCGGTGACGATCGTGTCGATCTCGTCGAGCCGGGCGAACCGCATGAGCGCCTCGACCCCGTGCTTCGCCGCGTCCGCGAGCACCACGCTGCGCCGGGCCGCGAGGACGTACGCCCCCTTCACCGCCGCCTCGTACTCGTCCGGTGTGCTCAGGCCGAAGCCCGCGGACAGGCCGTTCGTCCCGACGAAGGCGATGTCCGGACGCAGCGCGCCGATCTGCTCGACCGTGGCCGTCCCGACGGCGGCGCTCGTCACCCCGCGGACACGGCCGCCGAGCAGGTGCAGCTCGACGTGCTCGCTGTGCTGCAGGGTCGCGGCGATCGGCACCGAGTTCGTGATGACCGTGAGGGTCGCCCCGGCCGTCGCGGGCTCCCACCGGGCGAGCTCGGCGGCGACCGCGGCGCAGGTGGTGCCGGCGTCGAGGGCGATCGAGCCGGTGAAGGTCGGCGGGACCAGACGCATCGCGGCCCGGGCGATGGCGGACTTGGCGGAGTTGTGCTGCCCCTCGCGCTCGGCGACGGAGAGTTCGACGACGCTCGATCGTCCGACCGGGACCGCTCCCCCGTGCACGCGGCGCAGGAGGCCGGCGGACTCGAGGGCGTCGAGGTCACGCCGGACGGTCTCGGTCGTGACGTCGAAGTGCTCGGCGAGGTCGGCCACGGACACGCGGCCGGCGTCCTGCAACGCTGCTGCGATCGCGTCGTGCCGCTCGGTTGCGTACATGCCCGAACTCCTTCGTTCCCGTGGGTTTCGAGAAGAGTACGTCCCGATGCCACACAAACGCAACCGTTCCGTGCCGGAACCAACACGGCCGCAGGTCGGCCCGCCCGCGGCCCGCCCGGGCGCGCCCACGGCCGAGGTCGCACGAACTGCCGCCCGCACGCCCCCCGAACGGCACATCGTGCGACCTCGGCGGAACGCAGACGGCAGGTCGTGCGACCTCGGCGCCGCCCCCATCCCCGCGCGCCCGACACACACCCTGGACACGACGACGCCCCAACCCGCCGAGGCAGGTCGGGGCGCGGTCGTCCCGGACGTCGAGCGCGTCAGCCCTTGACGGCCCCCGCGGTCATCCCGCTCACGAGCCGCCGCTGCACGATGAGGAAGAACACCACCACCGGGATCGAGAACAGCACACTCGCCGCCATGAGCCCGCCGAAGTCCGTCCCCTTGTTCGTCGAGAACCCCGCGAGCCACACCGGCAGCGTGTACATCCCCTGGTCCTTGAGCATCACGTACGCCGTCAGGTAGTCGTTCCACGCAGCGATGAACGCGAACACACTCGTGGCGATGACCCCCGGCATCACCAGCGGGAACAGCACGCTCCACAGGATCCGGAACGTCCCCGCACCGTCGACCTTCGCGGCTTCCTCGATCTCGACCGGCACCGCGACGAAGAACCCGCGCATGACCCAGATCGAGAACGGCAGCACGCTCGCGACGTACGCGAGGATCAGCCCGATGTAGCTGTTGAGCAGCCCGAGCGACTGGAACGACAGGAACAGCGGGATGAGCAGAGCACCCGACGGGATCATCTGCACGAAGAGGATCGCCACGAGGATCGCCCGCCGGCCACGGAACCGGAAGCGCGACAGCGCCGCCGACGCCAGGAACCCGACGACGATCGACAGCAGCACGGCCGCCACGACCACGATCGCGGAGTTCCGCAGGTACACGAGGAACCCGTCCTGCGTCAGCGCCCGCGTGAAGTTCTCGAGCGTCGGCCGCAGCGGCAGCCAGATCGGCGTGAGGGTCGTCACTTCGTCCGACGGCTTGAACGCCGTGTTCACCATCCAGTAGATCGGGAACACCCAGACCAGGCAGAAGACCACCGCGATCGTGTTCGCCACGACCCGCGGCTTGCGTCGGCGCGCGCGCACCGGCGCGATCGGACCAGGCCTGGAGGCGCGCCCCGCCCCCGTCACGTCGGGTTGCGCCTCGGAAGCGGTCGCCCCGGTGACACCGGGCGTGGTCGTCGTCGTCACAGGTCTTCCTCCCCGCTCCGGACCAGCCGGCGGATGTAGTAGCTGGTGAGCGCCCCGAGGATCAGCGTCGAGATGACCGCGATCGCCGCGCCCTGCCCGTACGCGTTCGACACGAAGGACTTCACGAACGTCCAGATGCCGAGGGTGAGCGTGGTGTCCTCGGGCCCGCCCTTGGTGAGCAGCCAGATCTGGTTGAAGACGTTGAAGTCCCAGATCACCGAGAGGATCGTCACGAGCAGCAGCGTCGGCACGAGCGCCGGCAGGGTGATCGAGCGGTACATCGCCCACGCGGACGCCCCGTCGAGCGCCCCCGCCTCGTAGTACTCGGGCGCGATCTGGGACTGCGCGGCGTAGAGCGTCAGGGCGACGAACGGCACCGCCTGCCAGATCACGAGCGAGAGCACGATCGTCAGCGCCTGCCCGGGACTCGACGCCCAGTTGTCCTGCGTGTGGTCGCCGAACACCCCGAGCTGGGTGATGAGCCAGTTGAGCACGCCGTAGAAGGGCTGGAAGAGCCACTGCCAGACCAGGCTCGACGCGACGTTCGGCATCGCCCACGCCAGCACGAGCACGACGCTCACGACCGTGCGCATGACGACACCGAGCCGGGTCAGCAGCTGGGACACCGCCATGCCGATGCCGATGGTCCCGATCACCATCGCGCCCGTGACGAGCACGGTGCGCAGCATGACCGGCCAGAAGCTGGCGTCGGTGAGGACGTTCGTGTAGTTCGTGAAGCCGGCGAAACCGGCCTGCCCGGTGAAGATCGCCCGCAGCCCGTAGTCCTGGAAGGAGATGACCACCAGGCGGACGAGCGGGTAGACGACGAGCGCGAGGAGCAGCAGCGCAGCCGGTGCGAGCAGGACCAGCGGCGCTCGGGACGAGGTGAGCGATCGACGTCCTGCGCGACCGCCCGGGCCGGTGGGACCGCGACGCCCCGTCGACCCACGCCGGGTCCCCGGCTCGGCCTGCGCCGAACCGGGGACCCGCTCCGCAGTGGAGGTCATCGACTACTGCTGCGCGTTGAGCGCGGTCGTGAGGTGCTCCGAGAAGCCCTCGGCTGCCTGCTTCGGCGTCTTCCGACCCGTGGCGACGTCCGCGAACATCGTCTGGAACGTCGAGTCGCCCTCGATCGTCGCCCAGCCCGGGGTCGCCGGCGTCGGACGGCTGGTGGAAGCGGCCTCGAAGTACGGCTTGTGGAGCTCGTCCACGTCACCGGCGACCGCGTCGAGCAGCTGCGTGGAGTTCGGCTCCCAGCCGTCGACCCCGAACACCTGGTCCTGCTGGAACTTCTTCGAGGTGAGGATCTTCGTGTAGTACAGCGCGAGGTCCTGGTTGGCGGACTTCGACGGGATGCCGAGGTCGGAGCCACCGAGGAACACCGGCTGCGTCTTGCCCGCGGTGCTCGACGGCATCGCGAAGGTGCCGATCTGGTCCTTGAGCTCGGGCTTCGCCGTGGTGATCGAACCGATCTCCCACGCGGACCCGAGGATCGCCGAGGTGTTGCCCTGCGCGAAGACGTCGGACTCGGCCGGCTTGTCGGTGTTGATGTCCTGCGTGGACTTCGCCGAGTACGAGTTCTGGAAGTCCTTCCACGCGGTGAGGCCCTTCACAGCGTCGGCGGAGTCGATCGCGCCCTTCCACTTGCCGTCCTTCTCGGTGGCGATCTGCCCACCGGCGTCCCACACCCACTGCAGCCCGCCGTACCAGTACTGCCCCGGCATGTAGAACGCCGAGAAGTCCGCCTGCGGGTTCTTCGCCTTGACCTTGTCGAGGTCGGCCGTGAGCTCGTCGTACGACTTCGGGACGTCGGTCACCCCGGCGTCGGCCCACATCTTCTTGTTGTAGATCACCGCGCGGTTGCCGGCGAAGAGCGGGGCGCCGTACAGCTTGCCGTCCACGGTCGCCGGGCCCTCGAGCCCGGAGAGCCACGTCTGCCCGTCGGCCAGCTCGTCCTTAGACGGCGAGAGGTCCATCAGGCCACCCGTCGCCGCGTACACCGGCACCTGCGTGTTGCCGAGGTCGACCACGTCCGGCGCGTCCTTCTGCGCGAGGGCCGTGGTGAGCTTCGTGGTGATGCCGTCCCACTGCTGGAGCTGCAGCTTCACCTTGGCGCCGGTGGCCTTGGTGAACTGCTTCTCGGCGACGTCGAGGATCTTCGGGCTGAGGTCGCCGTTCATGATCCAGACGGTGAGGGTCTTGCCCTTGCCATCGGGTGTGCCGATGGACTTCGTGCCGCCGTCGGAAGCTCCGTTGCTTCCGGCGGAACACCCGGTGAGGGCGAGCGCGCCTGCGAGGGCGAGCGCACCGAGTGCGGCGAAACGCGTGCGTGTCACGTTGACTCCCTTGGTCCGACCTTTATGAAAGGACGTTGCGTAATGGTGAGTAAAGACCCATCACGCGGGGATGTCAACCACGAATCGGCAGGCTGTGGACAATCGCGATCCGCATGTTTCCGGGGGATCACGGATGTGGAACGGATGATTGACGGCGCTTGACGAACTGGTCATGACCAGGCATGATCAGCACCCACGCTCAGGCGTCGAACGGCACCTCGCCGTGCTGGCTCACACCCGCACGCTGCCGGTAGGCAAGGTGCCCACCGAGGTACCCGCCGACGCCGACGACCGCGAGCCCCGCGAACCCGAGGAGCTTGCCTGCCCCGTGGTTCCCGGACTTCCGTTGCATCCACGACAGCCCGTACAGCGAGATGCCCACCCAGTTCACGGCCTGGTGCACCCAACCGGTGCGGAGTTGCTCACGATCGAGCTCCGACCAGTCGACGTAACCGGCCACCGAGGCGCTGCCCGACGACACGAGCCCCACACCGACGAGGGTCTTCGCCGCCCGCGCGTTCCCCTTCCCGCCGATCAGGTCGAGCACCGCCGCCGAGATCCACGCACCCAGCGGCACCTGCACCATGAGCGGGTGCAGCGGGTGCCCGAACGGCACGCCGTGGAGCAGCTGGCGCAGTGCCTTCGGCTTCGCGAGGGCGTTCACCACGGAACGATCGATGTCGACGGCCTTGTCGAGCACGCTCGCGTGCTCGACGGCGTCGGTGAGGAGACGGAACGCTCGGATCTCAGGCATGCCCTGGACCGTAGGCCGGGCGAGACCGGAGCGTTCACAGCGCGCCAGCGCTGTGCTCCGGTCTCGCCGAGCGAGCCCGCGAGCGAGGCGGTACCGGTCCCAGGAACCGGCACCGCACCTCCAGGTCGTCACGTTCAGTGCGCCGCCTACTCCTCGACGATCTCCGCGAGTTCGAACGGCTCCACCGTCAGCTCGTCGCCGCCTGCTGCGACGTCGACGCGGACGGTGTCCCCGTCACGCACGTCACCGGCGAGGATCGCCCGCGCCAACCGGTCGTCGATCTGCCGCTGCATGAGCCGGCGGAGCGGACGCGCTCCGTACACCGGGTCGTACCCGCGCTCGGCGAGCCAGGCCCGGGCGTCCGGGGTGACGGCCAGCTCCAGTCGGCGGTCGGTCAGCCGGCGTGCGAGCCGGTCGACGTAGAGCGACACGATCTGGCCGAGGTCCTCTTGCGTGAGCGCCTGGAACACCACGATGTCGTCGAGACGGTTGATGAACTCGGGCCGGAAGGCCTGCTGGACGAGCTCGCGGACAGCCTCCTCGCGCTGCACGTCGGTGATCGACTGGTCGGTCATGAACTGCGACCCGAGGTTCGACGTCAGGATGAGGATCGTGTTCCGGAAGTCCACCGTCCGGCCCTGACCGTCGGTCAGGCGGCCGTCGTCGAGGACCTGCAGGAGCACGTCGAAGACCTCGGGGTGGGCCTTCTCGATCTCGTCGAGCAGCACCACGGAGTACGGGCGACGCCGGACGGTCTCGGTGAGCTGCCCGCCCGCCTCGTAGCCGACGTACCCGGGCGGGGCGCCGATGAGCCGCGCGACCGAGTGCTTCTCGCCGTACTCGCTCATGTCGATCCGGACGAGTGCCTTCTCGTCGTCGAACAGGAACTCGGCGAGCGCCTTGGCCAGCTCGGTCTTGCCGACGCCGGTGGGGCCGAGGAACAGGAACGAGCCCGTCGGACGGTCCGGGTCGGAGATGCCCGCGCGGGTGCGACGGACCGCTTCCGACACGGTCGAGACGGCAGAGCGCTGCCCGATGATCCGTCGGCCGAGTTCGTTCTCGAGGTGCAGGAGCTTCTCGGTCTCGCCCTGCAGCAGGCGCCCGAGGGGGATGCCCGTCCACTGCGCGATGACGGCGGCGATGTCCTCGTCGGTGACGCTGTCGTTCACCATCCGGTCGGCCTGCTCAGCTTGTTCGGCGGCGGCGAGCTCGGCCTCGATCCGGGGCTTCTCGCTGTACTCGATGCGCGACACGAGTTCGTAGTCGGCCTCGCGCTGTGCCCGCTGGGAGCGCATGTTGAGGTCGTCGAGCTGCTGCTTGAGTTCACCGATGCGGTTGAGACTGGCGCGTTCGGCCTGCCACCGCTGCTCCAGCTCGCCGAGCAGGGTCTCGCGGCTCGCGAGCTCGGCCCGCAGCGTCTCCAGCCGGGCCTTCGACGCGTCGTCCTTCTCCTGCTTCAGCGCGAACTCCTCGACGCGCAACCGGTCCACCGTGCGCTTGAGCTCGTCGATCTCGACCGGGCTGGAGTCGATCTCCATCCGGAGCCGGCTCGCTGCCTCGTCGATGAGGTCGATCGCCTTGTCGGGCAGCTGCCGCCCGGAGATGTACCGGTTCGACAGGCTCGACGCGGCCACGAGCGCGGAGTCGTTGATCGTGACCTTGTGGTGCGCCTCGTAGCGCTCCTTGAGGCCGCGGAGGATCGCCACGGTGTCCTCGACGCTGGGTTCCCCCACGAAGACCTGCTGGAAGCGCCGTTCGAGGGCCGCGTCCTTCTCGATGTACTCGCGGTACTCGTCGAGCGTCGTCGCGCCGATGAGCCGGAGTTCGCCGCGCGCGAGCATCGGCTTGAGCATGTTCGACGCGGCCACGGAGCCTTCGCCCCCACCGGCGCCCATGAGCGTGTGCAGCTCGTCGATGAACGTGATGACCTGCCCGTCGGAGTCGTTGATCTCCTTGAGCACGGCCTTGAGCCGCTCCTCGAACTCGCCACGGTACTTCGCGCCGGCGATGAGGGCGGACATGTCGAGCGACACGAGCCGCTTGTCCTTGAGGGAGTCGGCGACGTCACCCGCGACGATCCGCTGGGCGAGTCCTTCGACGACGGCCGTCTTGCCGACGCCGGGTTCCCCGATGAGCACGGGGTTGTTCTTGGTGCGACGCGTCAGCACCTGGGAGACGCGCCGGATCTCGGCGTCCCGCCCGATCACCGGGTCGAGCTTGCCGTTGCGGGCGATCGCCGTGAGGTCGACGCCGTACTGCTCGAGGGCGGTCTTCTGTCGCTCTTGCGAGTCAGGAGCGCCCTGGAGGTTCGCCATGCGTTCCGTCCTTTCGTTGCGGTGGTCCTGTAGTTGAGTCTACTCCACTCAACTTGCGTTCGCAGCGGGAGATTCCCGCCGCGGGTTCCGGATGCCGACGGCACTCACGAGTGCGCCGGCGAGGAGCAGCAGCGCCATCACGACCATCGCGCGGTGCAGTCCCTCGACGCTCACGGCACCGCCGAGGACGATCCCGGCGAGCGCGACCATGACGAGCCCGGCGATCCGCGCGATCGCGTTGTTGACGGCCGAGCCTGCACCCGCCTCGGACTGCGGGACCGACCCGAGGACCGCACTCGTCAGCGGCGTCACCATCAACGCGATCCCCGCTCCGACGAGCACCAGACCGGGGAGCACCGACCACCAGTACCCGATCGGCTCGTCACCGGCGAAGAGCAGCAGGAGCGCCCCGACCGCGGCGATCGCGGGACCGGCGGCCATGAACCACCGCGGACCCCAGCGGCCGGCCAGCGACCCGACCGTGGTGGAGAGGAGCAGGAGCATCACGGTCGGGGGCAGCGTCGCGAGGCCGGCGAGCCAGGCCGGGAACCGCCAGACCTCTTGCAGGAACAGCGTCACGACGAAGAACACCATCCCGAGGGCCCCGTAGATCGACAGCGTCGCGAGGTTGCCGACGGTGAAGTTCCGCGCACGGAAGAGCTCGAGCGGGACCAGGGGTGCACCGTGCCTGCGGGTGACGCGGAGCTCCCACGGCACGAACGCCACGAGCGCGGCCCCGCCGAGCACCAGCGCAGCGAGGACGACCGGCGCGCCCCACCCGAGGCGCTCCTGCTCGATCAACCCGAGCACGACACCACCGACGCCCACGACCGCCAGCACCGCGCCGACCACGTCCACGTGCGCCCGCGGCCCCACCCGGACGTCCGCCGAGATCCGTGACACGAGCGGGATCGTCACCGCGATCGGCACGGCCGTCAGCACGAAGATCCACCGCCAGCCGATGCCGTCCACGACGAGGCCGCCGACGACCGGACCGAGGATCGTCGCCGCGCTCGACCATGCCGTCCACGTGCCGATCGCCTTCGCCTGGGCCGCACCGCGGAACGCCGCCACGATGAGCGCGAGGGCACTCGGGGTCACGAGCGCACCACCGACGCCCTGCAGCGCCCGGGCGACGATGAGGACCTCGCCCGTGGGGGCGATCGCACACACGATCGAGGCGATCCCGAAGACCACGAGGCCCCACGTGATGATGCGGACGCGGCCGAACAGGTCGGACAGACTGCCGGCCACGAGGATGAGCGAACCGAGCGTCACGAGGTACGCGTCCACCGTCCACTGCTGCACGACCAGTCCCCCGCCGAGTTCGTCGCGGATGGCAGGGAGCGCCACGTTCACGACGCTCGAGTCGAGTCCCACGACGAAGGACGACAGGATCGCGACGACGAGCACGACACGGCGGTCGTCGCGGAGCGGGGCCGTGGCCGCCGGGGCTGGGGTCGTCATGTGCCCATCCTCCGCCACCGCGCGCGGTCCCGCCTGCCCCTGGGAGGACCTGTGGACAACTCGCCGGACACGACGAAGCCCCCGCGACCGATGGGGTCGCGGGGGCTGCCGACAGGACGGGGCTGGGGTCCTAGTTCCTGGAGTCTGAGTTCGGCTGGACCGACGGGCCGGGGTTGACGACCGGCTGCGGAGCCGGCTCGGCCGCGGTGTTCGTCACGGTCGTGGTCTGCACGCCGGGGTCGGTGCCCTTGGCCTTCTTCTCGTCGTCGCCCATCTCCTTCTTGAAGATGTTGATCGACTGCCCGAGGCCCTTGGCGAGTGCCGGGAGCTTGGTCGCACCGAACAGCAGGATGACGATCCCGAGGATGATCAGCAGGTGTACGCCACCGAGGTTTCCGAGCATCATGACTCCTTGGTATCTGGATCTGGTCGCCGTCTCCGAGTCACCGTCGACGCGTGCGGCGGAAGTCCGTCGTGCACCCATCGTAACTCGCACCGGTCGGGAAACCCAGGCCGGGCACCCGAACGGACACCGTTCGCACAGGCAGCACCCCCGGACTGCCGTTGCAGCCCGGGGGTGCGCGTGCCGGTCGCGGGTCAGGCGCGACCGGGTCAGTAGGCGCCTCGGGAGCGCAGCACGGATGGGATGGTCCGGGCGAGGATGACGACGTCGTGGACGAAGGACCAGTTCTCGACGTAGTGCAGGTCGAGCCGGACACCGTCGGCCCAGTCGAGGTCCGAGCGGCCGCTCACCTGCCAGAGCCCGGTGATGCCCGGGGTCACGAGCAGCCGGCGGTCGGCGAAGTCCTCGTACAGGGCGACCTCGCGCGGGAGGGCGGGTCGGGGGCCCACCAGGCTCATCGAACCGGTCAGGACGTTCCACAGCTGCGGCAGCTCGTCGAGGGACGTCCGACGCAGGAACACACCGACCCGGGTGATGCGCGGATCGTGCTTCATCTTGAAGAGCGGCCCCGCCCCCTCGTTCACCTGCTCGAGCGCGGCCATCCGGGCTTCGGCGTCGACGCACATCGTCCGGAACTTGAGGATCGGGAACTCCCGCCCGTCGCGCCCCACGCGGGTCTGGCGGAAGAACACGGGGCCACGGTCGTCCGCGCGGATGACCAGGGCGATGACGGCGAACACCGGCGCGAGGAGCAGCAGACCGATGCCGGCGCCGACGACGTCGAGCGTCCGCTTGCCGATCCGCCGCCGGTAGTCGGGCGTCTCGACGTGCATGAGCGGCAGGCCGTCGACGGGTCGTTCGTGCACCCGACCGGCGGCGATGTCCGCCAGCGGCGAGGACACCACGAGTTCGACGCCGTGCGCTTCCAGTTGCCATCCGAGCCGCCGGAGTCGCTCGTGCCCGCCCCGGATCGCGCCGGCGACCACCACGGCGGCCACCGGTTCGCTCTGGGCCCGGTCGAGGACGGCGTCGACCCCGTCGATCACCGGGACGCTCGTGTCACCGAGGGGCACCCGGGACCCGGCCCGGACACAGTCGGAGATGACTGCCCGGACGCGGTACCCCGCCGCGGGGGTGGCCGCGATGCGCCGTCCGACGTAGGTCACGTCGTCGAGGTCGCCGACGAGCAGGACGTCCTGCAGCCCCTCGCCCCGGCAGCGACGTCGAGCGAGCACGGTCCGGACGGCCTTCCGACCGATCGCGAGGAGGAGCAGCCCGAGCGGGAACGCGATGGCGACGTAGCCGCGGGCGAGGTCGACCTGGACGGCGTACGCGACCCCGGCCACCGTCGCGACGGTGACGAGGCTCGCGGTGATGAGTCGCCGGAACTCGTCGCCGCCGACGCCGACGATGCGCGGGTCTCGGCTGCGGGACACCGTGAGCAGGACCATCCAGGCCACGATCATCACGGGGGCGACCACGAACTCGGTCCACCCGGCAGCGCTCGAACCCGCGGGGAGCTCACCGGGGAACCGGACCACGTGGGCGACGGCGAACGCGACGAGCAACAACCCCAGGTCGAGCCCGGCCAGGCCGAAGCCCGTCGCACGGCTGCGGCGGGTCCGGCTGCGGGTCGGACGCGCGACGACCTCGACGGAACGGGACACCGCGCTCAGCGGTCGCATCGCGAGTGACATCGGGAGCCCTCCAGTCGGCCACCGGCCGGGGGACCGACCGGGTGCCGCCGTCATCCGGGAGGACGGAACGGCACTCCGATCAGAATATCACGCTGGAGTTCTGCATATCAATGGTCGAGCACGTCCGCGAGGGTCCACGCCACGGGAGCCGCAGTGAGCGCCGGGATGTCCGCCTCGGTCACGCCGCGCAGTCGGTAGGCGACCCGCTCCCCCGGCAGCAGGGTCATGAACCCGCGGTCGACCGTGCCCCCGGGTGCGACCCGGTCTGGCTGGAAGAGGAGGTCTCGCACGAGGCCCTCCGCCTCGACGACGAGGTCGAGGCCGTCGCCGTCGGGAGCCGCGGCGAAGGCGGTCCGGTAGCGTGCCGGCTCCCAGCGCATGTCCTTGTCGGGTCCCGGGGTCCACACCGCCCGTCGCCAGTCCATGTCCGCGACGACGAGCTCGTTCGTCGGGTCGTCCACCACGCCGACCGACTCCGGCAGTGCCACCACGGCGACACCGGCGGCGGAGAGCCGGACGGGGAGCGACACCTCGGCGAGGACCGTCCCCGCGAGGGTGACCCGCCGCACGCGGACGACGCTGTCGTGCCCCGTGCGGGTCGAGCGGACGGCGACCTCGATGGGCGCGTTGCCGAACGACCCGGGCGACACCCCGAGGGAAAGCGTGTCCGCCAGGTCGCCCAGATCGGCCGTCTCACCGACGGAGGCCGACGTGGTCGGGCGATCCGCGCCTCCTGGCTGCCCCGACGGCTCGCCCGCAGAACCGGACGCGCCCGCCGGACCGGACGCAGCAGCCGGAGCGGACCCGCCCGCCGGACCGGACGCGACCGCAGCCGCGACCGAGGACACCGGACGGATCGTCAGCAGCACGTCGTCGTAGAGCCGCCGCAGCTCGTGGGCCAGCGGCTTCAGCCGCCCGGCCGAGTCGATCGCCGACCACGACGAGACCGGCCAGAGGTCGTTCAGCTGCCACACGACGACGCCGGTGTTCCGCGGCCAGTGCGTCCGCCAGTGCTCGACGCCCGTCGCGATGGCGCGCGCCTGCTGCAGCTGCGTGAGGTAGAGCCACCGGTCGAACTCGGCCGGCGCCACGGAGCCGAACCGCGGCTCGAGGCCCCGCGCGAGCTTCCCCATGCCGTCCGCGGCCTTCTGGTGGTGGACGACCCCGGGCGAGTCCACCGCGAGCGGCGAGTCCCGCACCGCGTCGCGCAGCGTGCGCCACGCGGGCGGTGCCTGCCAGCCGAACTCCGAGACGAACCGCGGCACCGAGTCGCGGTAGGCGGTGTCCGGGAGCCGGTTCCAGACGTCCCACGAGTGGTGCGTCTCGTGGTCGACGTCGTTCGCGGGGAGCGACTCGGAGCCCGACCACGGCGAGGCGACCGTGTAGAAGCGCGAGGGGTCGACCGCGTCGACGATCGTCGGCAGGAGGTCGAGGTAGTAGTCCAGACCCCAGCCGCGGCCCTCGAGCGAGGCCTCCCAGCCGTCGACCTCGTGCAGCCAGATGTTCTCGTTGTTGCCGTTCCAGAGCACGAGCGAGGGGTGCCGTGCGAGCCGGGCGACGTTGTCCCGGGCCTCGGCGATGACCTCGCTGCGGATCGGCTCGCCCTCGGGGTAGGCCGAGCAGGCGAACGGGAAGTCCTGCCAGACGAGCAGTCCGAGCTCGTCGCAGACCTCGTAGAAGTCGTTCGACTCGTAGACCCCGCCGCCCCAGACCCGCACGAGGTTGACGTTGAGGTCCGCTGCCGCGCGCAGACGGTCCTCGACCCGGTCGCGCGACACCCGCGAGACGATGACGTCGTCCGGGATCCAGTTCACGCCGCGGACGTCGATGAGCGTGCCGTTGACGTGGACGTTGAACGGCTTGCCGATGCTGTCGGACGTCGTCTCGATGCGCGTCGAGCGGAAACCGGTGCGGAACGTCGAGCGGTCGAGGACCTCGCCGTCGACCGTCTGCAGCTCGACCACGACGTCGTACAGGTCCTGCGCGCCGTAGCCACGCGGCCACCACCGCTGGACCTCCGGCACCCGCACGGTGACCACGGTCTCGTCGTCGCGCGGGGTCAGCTGTGCGCGGGAGCGCTGGCGGGTGGTGCCACCCTCGGCCGTTGCTCCGCTGACCGTCACGACGAGCACGAGGTCGTCGTCCTCGCCGTCCTGGTCGAGGTCGTTCAGCCCGGAGCGCTCGACGGTGATGTGCGCGTCCAGCACGCCCTCGCCCGCCTCGACGTCGACCAGGGGCCGGACGTCGCGCAGCCTGGCTGTGGACCAGCGCTCGATCGCGACCGGTCGCCACGGGCCGCTCGTGACCGCCGTCAGCCCCCAGTCCCACCCGAAGTTCGAGGCCATCTTGCGGATGTACGGGAACGGTTCGTCGTAGGGCCCGGGCATGCTGCCGGCCTTCGCCGCGACGCGTCCGGCCTCGCGGTAGGGCGACTCGAACAGGAGCTCGAGCGTCTTCTCCCCGCGGCCGACGCCGCCGGTGCTGTCTCGAGCGTCGAAGCGGTAGCGGCGGTGCATGTTCCGCGTCGTCCCCACCACGACGCCGTCGAGGCTGAGTTCGGCGACGGTGTCGAGCCCGTCGCACACGAGGTCCACGCGCTCGAAGCCCCGCGGGTCGACGTCGACGGTGCGCTGGTAGGACCAGTCGGCCCGGCCGACCCACTTGGCGCCGTCCTCGTTCCGGTCGAACGTGGGGTCCGCCAGCAGCCCCTCGCGCTCGAGGTCGGTGTGGACCTGCCCCGGCACGGTGGCGCCGATGGTCCGGCCCACGACGTCGGCCGGCGCGCCTGCTGGCGGCGCCTCACCCGCCATGGTCACGGTCCAGCCGTCGCGGAGTTCCTCGCGTTCGAGGGTCATGCGGGTCCTTCTCTTCGGCGGACGGGTTGGTGTCCGCTGCGGTCGGGACGCCGGCCGGGGGCCCGCCTCGTGGCCGGGTTCTCGGCCGGGAGGCGCGGCACCGGTTGCCCGGGCGTCGTCGCGTCGCGCGCGC
Source organism: Curtobacterium sp. GD1 (assembly GCF_020882855.1). Taxonomy (NCBI): domain Bacteria; kingdom Bacillati; phylum Actinomycetota; class Actinomycetes; order Micrococcales; family Microbacteriaceae; genus Curtobacterium; species Curtobacterium sp. GD1. The sequence continues at coordinate 15,058 of NZ_JAFEVQ010000013.1, forward strand.
GGAACGCTGGTGCGGTCGCGCGTCGGGGTGCTCGGCGATGCTAGTACGGCGACCTTGCAGGACTGCGAGTGGCAGGCTGGAAGACGTGATCAGTGTTGCACTCGCCACCGCCCTGCGCGACGCCGGCCTGCGGTGGCACCCGACGACCGGTGACCGGTTCGTGATCGACAAGCCGGGTGTCGACGACGACGTCTACACGGTGTCCGAGATGACCGTGGAGCGGCACGACTACCCCTCGGGGACGGTGCTCGGCTTCAACGGGACGACCGAGTGGGCGCTCGACTCGGTCGACGCCGCGGAGTCCCTCTGGCTCCCGCGCGAGGACCAGCTGCGTGGGCTGCTCGGGCCGGCGTTCGTGTCCCTGTCGGCGGGGTTCACGGTGGTCGCGACCGTCGACGGCGCTGATCGTTCCTTCACGTCCGACGACGCTGCGGAGGCGTACGGGCTGGCCCTGCAGGCGTACATCACGGCGGCGCTGGCGTAGCGGGGTACGCCGGGCGGCGGTGGCTCGCCCGGGCTGAACGTTGCCGGAATGCCTGCTGGGTGGCCTTTGGTTGACTCGGACCATGACCGTTCCGAACATCACCCTGAACGACGGCAAGACCATCCCGCAGCTCGGCTTCGGCGTCTTCCAGATCGACCCCTCCGAGACGAAGGAAGCGACGCTCGCGGCGCTCGAGGTCGGCTACCGCCACATCGACACCGCCGAGATGTACGGCAACGAGAAGGAGGTCGGCGAGGCCATCGCGTCGTCGGGCATCCCGCGCGAGGAGATCTTCGTCACGTCGAAGCTCAACAACGGCTTCCACGACCCCGAGGCAGCCCTGGAGAACGGCAAGAAGTCGGCCGACCTGCTCGGCGGCTACACCGACCTCTTCCTCATCCACTGGCCGCTGCCCACCGTGTCGGACTTCGTGCCGACGTGGAAGGCGATGGAGGAGCTCTACCGCGGCGGCACCGCCCGCTCGATCGGCGTGAGCAACTTCCAGGCCCACCACCTCAACCGCCTCGCCGCCGAGACCACGATCACCCCGGCCGTGAACCAGATCGAGGTGCACCCGTACCTCACGCAGGACGAGCTCCGCGCCTACGACCGCGAGCACGGCATCGCGACCGAGGCCTGGTCGCCCATCGCGCAGGGCCTCGTGCTCGACGACGAGACGATCACCCGCATCGCGGGGAACGTCGGCAAGTCCGCGGCGCAGGTCGTCCTCCGCTGGCACATCCAGCGTGGCGACATCGTCTTCCCGAAGTCGGTCACCCGTGCCCGCGTCGAGGAGAACTTCGCGATCTTCGACTTCGAGCTCTCCGATGAGGACATGACGGCGATCTCGTCGCTCGACAAGGGGCACCGCACCGGTCCGGACCCGGACACGTTCGACTACGTTCCGGCCTGATCTCGTCGTCAACGCAGAAGCGCCCCCGCATGTGCGGGGGCGCTTCTGTTGCAACGTGGACTGCAACCGGTCCGGAATTACGGAGTGATCGAGATGTTCCGCGTCAGGGTCTCGGTGTCCTGACCAGGTGCGGTGTACTCCACGTGCAGCCCGTAACCCAGGTTGGCGTTGTTCAGCTCGCCGACCACCTCGAAGTCGCCGTTTCCGTCGATCGTCGTGGTCGCGATCAGCCGGTCCTTCGTGTGCCAGTTCCAGATCGAGATCTCGGTCCCCGTGGTTCCGGTACCGGCGAACGTGACCTTGTTGTCAGGGGCGATCACTGTGCTGCCCTGGCCCGGGGTCTTCAGGTCGAACGGCTGCTCCGTACGATCTTCAGCCTTGACGGTGATGTTGCGCGTCAGGGTCTGCGTCGACTGTCCGGGGACGGTGTACTCGACGTGCAGCGCGTACCGGGTGTTCTGGTTGTTCAGCGACGCCTCGGGGATCGCCCAGTTGCCCTGGCCGTCAGCCGTCGCCTTGCCGATCACTCGGTCCTTCGACATGTAGTTCCAGATCGTCACCTCGGTGCCGGTCGTGGCGGTGCCGGCCAGGCGGACCGTCTTGTCGGGCGCGATGACGGTTGCGCCCTCGCCCGGCGTGGCCAGGTCGAACGGCCGCTCGGTGCCGTCTTCAGCCTTGACAGTGATGGTGTGCGTCAGAGTCTGCGTCGTCTGCCCCGGAGCGGTGTACTCCACGTGCAGCGCGTACTTGTTGTTCTGATTGTTCAACGACGCCTCGGGAATCACCCAGTCACCGCTCTTGTCCACCGTCGCCGTCCCGATGACACGATCCTTGGACGACCAGTTCCAGATCGTGATCTCAGTCCCCGTGGTGCCCTTCCCCGCAAGACGAACCTTCTTGTCGGGCGCGCCGACCTCCGTGTTGTTCTGCGGCGTCGTGAACGCAAACGGCAGCGACTGTCCCGGATCCGAGTTCTCCACTCGCACCCGGTGCTCACCCTTGACCGACTCACCGTTCACCGGCGTGTAGAGAGTGTCCAAGCGGTAGTTCACGTCGTAGGCCAGGTTCGTCCCCAACGCCGACCACCGACCGTCATCACCAACCGTCGTGTTCACGATCGTGCGCGCCGGCGACGTCTGGGTCAGCACCTGCACCCGCGCACCCCGCTCGCCCGTCCCGGTGAACAGCACCCGGTTCGAATCCGACTGCACCGGGGTCTCGAACGTCGGGTCGTCCGCCGGCGACTCGATCACCAACGGCGCAACACTCGACTCACCCGGATTCACCGTCACGGCACTGGTGGTGGTGTTGGCGCCCTTCGACTTCTGGGTCGCCGTGATCGTCGTCTCGCCCATCGGGAGCGTGACGTCGGCGGACCACTGGCCGTTGCCGTTGACCTCGACCGCGCGCTCGGCACCGTTGTTCAGTCGGACGGTGACGTTCGAGCCGTTCTGGGCGTTGCCGCGGATCTCGTACTGGCCCGAGACGTTCTCGTTGTTGCCCGGAGCGGTGATCGCGACACCGGCGCCGTAGGCAGCGATGACCTTGATCGTCTTCTTGTCCGCGTTGTTCTCGACCAGTGCGACGGTGAGCTCGTCGTCGCCGGCCTTGTCCGGAGCGGGGATCGCGATCGAGTAGTCGCCGTTCGAGTCGGCAGTGTCCGACGCGATCACGGTCGAGCCGCGGCGGATCTCCACCCGGCCGGACGCTTCCGTCGAACCCTTCACCACCGCACGGGTGTCGACACCCGCAGCAAACTCAACCGAACCCGCCAATCGCGAGGAATCGCCGATCGGAGCGCCATTCCACTCCGCCACCAGCGGGGCTTCCCCCTTGGGTACGTTCGGGATGGCGAAATAGTACTCGCCTCCACGCACTTCGCGCACATACGAAAAGGGATTGTCGTAGGACACGATCCGCCCTTCTTCGATGGTGAACAGCTGATTGGTGCTCGTGGCCGAACACTTAGCCGGCAAAACGGCGGAAATACCAGGAATGTTGGTGTTATTGGCGCTCAAACACGACTGCTGATTGCCGGGCGCGCTTCGGATGAGGATGTGCTGCCACTGCCCCGGCTTCGGGAGGGCGAGTTCACTTGTCGAGTTCCGCGCCTGCGACTCCGTCGGATATCCCTTGATCGCGACCGTTGAGTCACCAGCCGCTTTGTAGGGACCTGTTCCCGCCGGGGTCGCAATTGTAAAGAAGCGCCCCCACGCGGTGGGGTCGAGGTCATTTGGGTCGAGGCTTGCCTTTGACTGGCTCATTTCGGTAGATGACAGCGTTGCTGACATCGCCGAGGTGGCACCGAAGGACAGGCCGGAGGCGAGGGTCGCGACAGCGAGCGCCGAAGCACCCAGGCCCTTCGCGATGCGCTTCTTCTTGCTTGACATGGTGAGGTCCCTTTCGAGGGATCGGGCCGCGTGCTCTCGCTCGGGACGATCGGGTCGCCCGCGGCTCGCGGTCATCGTGGTCGCGGGACACCCCGCTGCCGTACCAAAATATCAAACACTGACGTGAAATACAACACTGTGCGATGGGATCACGTTGAGTCATTCGGACGCAACTTCCAGCTCCCAGAGTTGACGCGCCTCCAGTCCTGAGTAGAGTTGAGTCCATCGGACGCAAGTCCAACGACTTCAGCAAGACCCGCACCAACAGAAGGAGCACCCACACATGGGACGTGCAGTAGGCATCGACCTCGGAACCACCAACTCGGTCGTCAGCGTGCTCGAGGGTGGTGAGCCCACGGTCATCGCCAACGCCGAGGGCATGCGCACCACGCCGTCGATCGTCGCCTTCACCAAGGACGGCGAGGTACTGGTCGGCGAGACCGCCAAGCGCCAGGCCGTGACGAACGTGGACCGGACGATCGCGAGTGTCAAGCGCCACATCGGCACCGACTGGACGACGGACATCGACGGCAAGAAGTACACGCCGCAGGAGATCTCGGCCCGCATCCTCGGCAAGCTCAAGCGCGACGCCGAGCAGTACCTCGGTGAAGACGTCACCGACGCGGTCATCACCGTGCCGGCGTACTTCAACGACGCCGAGCGCCAGGCCACCAAGGACGCCGGTGAGATCGCCGGGCTCAACGTCCTCCGCATCATCAACGAGCCGACCGCTGCTGCTCTGGCGTACGGCCTCGACAAGGGCAAGGAAGACGAGCTCATCCTGGTCTTCGACCTCGGTGGTGGCACGTTCGACGTCTCCCTGCTCGAGGTGGGCAAGGACGACGACTTCTCCACGATCCAGGTCCGTGCGACCTCCGGTGACAACCGCCTCGGGGGTGACGACTGGGACCAGCGCATCGTCGACTACCTCGTGAAGAAGTTCAAGGACGAGCACGGCGTCGACCTCTCGACGGACAAGATCGCCAAGCAGCGCCTCAAGGAAGCCGCCGAGCAGGCGAAGAAGGAACTGTCGTCGCAGATGTCGGCGAGCATCCAGCTCCCGTACCTGACGCTGACGGCCGACGGTCCGCTCAACCTCGACGAGACCATCTCGCGCGCCCAGTTCGAGCAGATGACCTCCGACCTGCTCGACCGCACGAAGAAGCCGTTCAACGACGTCATCAAGGAAGCCGGTGTCTCCGTCAACGACATCGCGCACGTGGTGCTCGTCGGTGGCTCGACCCGCATGCCCGCCGTGGCCGAGGTGGTCAAGTCGCTGACCGGCGGCAAGTCCCCGAACCAGGGCGTCAACCCGGACGAGGTCGTGGCCGTCGGCGCCGCGCTGCAGGCCGGTGTCCTGAAGGGCGAGCGCAAGGACGTCCTCCTCATCGACGTTACGCCGCTGTCGCTCGGCATCGAGACCAAGGGCGGCCTGATGACGAAGCTCATCGACCGCAACACCGCGATCCCGACGAAGCGCAGCGAGACCTTCACGACCGCTGACGACAACCAGCCGTCGGTCGCGATCCAGGTCTTCCAGGGCGAGCGCGAGTTCACCCGCGACAACAAGCCGCTCGGCACCTTCGAGCTCACCGGCATCGCGCCGGCTCCCCGTGGCGTCCCGCAGGTCGAGGTCACCTTCGACATCGACGCCAACGGCATCGTGCACGTGTCCGCCAAGGACAAGGGCACGGGCAAGGAGCAGTCGATGGTCATCTCCGGCGGCTCGTCGCTGCCGAAGGAGGACATCGAGCGCATGGTCCGCGAAGCCGAGGAGCACGCGGCCGAGGACAAGGCCCGCCGTGAGGCCAACGAGCGTCGCAACCAGGCCGAGCAGCTCGTCTACTCGATCGAGAAGCTCATCAAGGAGAACGACGAGAAGCTCCCCGCGGACGTCAAGTCCGAGGTGCAGGCCGACGTCGACGCCCTCAAGTCCGCGCTCGCCGGCGAGGACGACGAGGCCGTGAAGACCGCCTTCGACAAGCTCAACGAGTCGCAGGGCAAGCTCGGCCAGGCCATCTACGCCCAGCAGGACGCAGGCGCCCCGGCCGGTGAGCAGCCCACCGCCGACCAGGCAGCACAGGACGACGAGGACATCGTCGACGCCGAGGTCGTGGACGACGAGGACGACAAGGACAAGAAGTAACGATGACGGATCCCAAGGACAACGTGCCGAACGAGGACGAGCCCCAGGTCGAGGGCGACGCCACGAACGCGGCCGAGCCCGAGGACCTCATCGAGGCGGAGGGGCCCGACGTCGAAGTACCGACCGACGGCCCCGCCGCCGGGGGCCCGGCGGCGGACGCGGCGAACGACCTCTCCCCGGAGGACGAGGCGCTCCTCGCCGACGCCGCCCGTGGCATCGCGGAGGACAAGCTCAGCACGGAGGACCGCGACCTGGTCGCCGAGATGCGTGCGGACATGCTCCGTGCGCAGGCCGAGCTGGTGAACTTCCGGAAGCGCGTCGAGCGCGACCGCGAGGCCAACCGCGAGGTCGCCATCGCCGAGGTCGTTCGGGCACTCCTGCCGGCGCTCGACGACCTCACCCGCGCCGAGGCGCACGGTGACCTCGCCGAGGGCCCCATGCAGGTCATCGGGCAGAAGATCCGCGGCGGCTTCGAGAAGTTCAAGCTCGTGCAGATCGGCGAGAAGGGTGAGTTTTTCGACCCGAACATCCACGAGGCGATCGTGCAGCTCCCGACACCGGGCGCCACCGGCCAGACCGTGGCGGACGTCGTCGAGCCGGGCTACAAGCTCGGTGAGCGCGTCCTCCGTGCGGCCAAGGTCGCGGTGGCGGTCCCGGCCTGAGCGCGGGGAGGAGGTAGGGATTCATGGCCAGTCAGGACTGGTTCGACAAGGACTTCTACAAGGTCCTCGGCGTCGACAAGACGGCGAGTGACGCTGAGCTGAAGAAGACCTACCGGAAGCTCGCGCGGCAGTACCACCCGGACTCCAACCCGGGCGACGCCGCCGCCGAGAACCGCTTCAAGGAGATCAGCGAGGCGTACTCGGTGCTCTCCGACAAGGAGCAGCGCCAGGAGTACGACCAGGTCCGCGCCATGGGCTCCGGCGCCCGCTTCACCGCGGGTGGCCCGGGCCAGGGCGGCGGCTTCGAGGACGTCTTCGGCGGCATGTTCGGCCAGGGCGGGGGCGGACAGCGAGTCCGCTTCGGCCAGGGCGGAGCAGGTGGCGCCGGCGGCTTCGAGGACATCCTCGGCGGGATGTTCGGCGGTGGCGGCGGCTTCGGCCAGACCACCGGCGGCTACCGCGGCTTCGGTGGGCCGACGAAGGGCCGCGACGTCACCGCGACGACGACCCTCGACTTCACCACCGCGATCGCCGGCGACACCGTCAAGCTCTCGCAGGGCAACGGCCGTCCGGTGAACGTCCGCATCCCCGCGGGGGTCGCGGACGGGCAGAAGATCCGGCTCCGTGGGCGCGGCGAACCCTCGCCCGACGGCGGGGAGGCCGGTGACCTCGTGGTCACCGTCACCGTCCGCAAGCACCCGGTGTTCGAGCGCGACGGGCAGAACCTGCGGCTGGACGTCCCCGTGACGTTCGTCGAGGCGGCGCTCGGCGCGACGATCGAGGTCCCGACGCTCGGCGGCTCCACCGTCAAGCTGAAGGTCGCACCCGGCACGCCGTCGGGTCGCGTCCTGCGCGTCAAGGGCCGCGGCGTCGCCACCAAGAACGGGACGGGCGACCTGCTCGCGACCGTCCAGGTCGCGGTGCCGTCGCACCTGACGGACAAGCAGCGGGAAGCGGTCGAGGCCCTCGCCGAGGTCCTGCCCGACGAGGACCCCCGTGCGGACCTCCTCACCAAGGCGCGCAGCTAGCTGCGCGCAACACCAGCAGTAAACCCGGCCTGGAGGCGCGGCGCGGCTCCGTCAGGAACGCGCGCCGTGCCTCCAGTCTGGTTTCCAGACCCTGCGAACGACGGAAAGGAACACGCCATGACGGACATGGACGAGAACTCGCCCGTCTTCGCGATCGCGATGGCGGCGGAGCTCGCCGAGATGCACCCGCAGACGCTGCGGCAGTACGACCGCCTCGGCCTGGTCGTGCCCGGCCGCACGCGCGGCGGGTCGCGCCGGTACTCGATGCACGACGTCGCGCAGCTGCGCGAGATCGCACGCCTCGGCTCCGAGGGCGTCTCGCTCGAGGGGATCCGCCGCGTCCTCGAACTCGAGAACGAGAACCGCGCGCTCCGTGCGCGCGTCAGCGAGCTGGAGACGGCCCTCGCCGACCAGCTCATCAGCCGACCGGGCGCCCGCGTGTTCGCGGCGACCACCACCGGCGGAGCAGTGCCGCTCCGTGCCGGCATGCGGCCGCAGCGGAACACGCAGATCGTGCTCTACCGCGGGCCGCGCTGACCCGTCCCCACCGGGACCATCGGTACGCTGGCGCCGTGCCACCGGACTTCGCCGACTTCTTCCGCCGCCGCGACGACGACGCGCCGGACCTCATCGCGATCGACGGCACGGACCGCTTCATCCTCGACGAGGCGCCGCACGTGCACGGCGACGCGCTCCGGCAGCCCGGCGAGGTCGCCGTCGTCGACGATCGGTACGGGGTGCTGACCCTCGGGGCGATCACGGTGCACGGTGCGTCGGACGTCCGGGTCGTGCAGGACTCCCTCGTCGGGGTGCGTGCGCTCGAGGCCAATGCCGGCACCTTCGGACGCCGGGGTTTCCACCACCCCTCGTCGCTCGAGCAGGCGTTCCGGGACGTCCGGCTCGTGCTGCTCCGGCTGTCGAAGTCGAACGACCGGCTCGACGAGCTCGCCCGCGCCGTCGCCCGGTTCGCCGCGCCCGACGTCGTGCTGCTGTGCGGCGGGGTGTCGAAACACATGAACCTCTCGCAGAACGACGTCCTGCGCCGGTACTTCGGCGAGGTGACGGCGTCCCGCGGCCGTGGGAAGTCGCGGCTGCTGATCGCGCAGGACCCGCTCCGCGCCCAGGCGACCCGGGCGGACGCGACGAACCCGTGGCCGCGGTCGGTGCACGTCGACGACCTCGGGATGACGCTCGTCGCGCACGGCGGGGTGTTCGCCGGGACCTCGCTCGACCAGGGCACCCGGGTGCTGCTCGACGCGATGGACGATGCGGTACCCGGCGCTCGGACCGCCGTCGACCTCGGCTGCGGGAACGGGGTGATCGCCACCGCTCTCGCGCGGCGTCGACCGGGCATCCGGGTGATCGCCACGGACGTGTCGCAGATCGCCGTGGCGTCGACGATCGCCACGGCCGAGGCGAACGGCGTGGCGGACCGGGTGCTCGTCGTCCGGAGTGACGCCGGCGACGAACTCGACGAGGGCTCCGCGCAGCTCGTCCTCTGCAACCCGCCGTTCCACGCGGACACGACCGTGACCACGGACGCGGCCGAGGCGATGTTCCGGAACGCGGCCACGATCCTCCAGTCCGGCGGGGAACTGTGGTGCGTCTGGAACTCGCACCTGCGGTACCGGCCCGTGCTGGAGCGGTTCGTGGGGGCGACGCGGCAGGTGGTGCGGACGCCGAAGTTCACGGTGACGGCGTCGCGGCGGGCGTGACGTGAGTCACCTCCGGTCGACCACGCAGTACTCGACGATGTGTGTGTCGGGGCCGGGCTCACATCGATCTGCGCTCTTGAGGATGAACCCGATGTACGCATCCCCGTCGCGCTCCAGCTCTGCGTAGAGCGCGAGCTTCGCCGTGTTCGGCTTGCGCGGCACGAAGAAGACGGCGGGAGCCTTCGCCCTCGGGACAGCGAAGCGGACGCGCACGAGATCGGACGATGCGCGCCTCGCGTGACGCCACCAGACCTCGCCGAGCAGGTCGGCGCCGGCACCGCGCGCGCGCTGTTCGGCCCACCCCACCGAGGTGTTCGTCGGATCCGGAGCGGTCACGCTGGGCGTCGTCCCGTCGACGCCACCAGGAACGCTGATCGAACTCCCGAGGGCGAGTGAGCGCTCCACCCGCACATCCCGGCCGACATCGAGATCCCGCGTCACGGCGAAGCCGCCGTGGTTCGTGTTGGCCCAGTACCGGAGCGAATCCTCGTCGGTGCGGCGATCGATGACCTGTTCAACGCCCTCCTGCGTTCGGAACGAACAACCGAAGACCGTCGCGTCGAATCGGAACGTCTCGTCGATCACGATCCCCGGGGCGACACCGTGGGCGAACCGGACCCCGGTCGCGGTGAACCCCCGCCCGTTGCCCGACACTTCGACCGCTGCCACCCGACCGGTCGAGCCGCTGTGCTGATGGATGTGCCCTCCGAGCAGCGCGACACCGCCCTGCTGATCACGGACGTCGCCGCCCGGGCCGTCCGTGGCAACAGCCCCGGAGGCGATCCGCTGCCGGTACCGCAGGATCGGAACCGGCGCGCCGACGAGCTGTGGGGACACGAACGTCACGGCGCGGACGTTGCCGATGTCGATGAGCGCATCGGTGTTCAGCACGACACCCGGGGTGTCCAAGGTCGACTCGATGTGCAGCCCGACGAAGGTCAGGTTGGACACCCAGTCGCGGCGGAGGTCGTCGCCAGCAGCGATCGCGAGCGCAGTGTTCCCTGACCGCTCGATGGTGAGTGCATCGAACACCGCGAAGTTCGTGGCTCCGTTCGAGGGTGAGGCGATGCGCATCGCCGGGAGCGAGTCGGTGCCGCACAGGTCGACGAACACCGTGTCCCACCGTGCGTTGTTGAGCGACTGGACATCGATCCCGACCCCGCGGAACCGGATCACGCGAACGCGTCGAAGCTCGGCTTCGAATCCACCGACGACGGCGATGCCGGTGCGCGCTGCCCACGACGCCCGATCCGTGGTGGATCCGGGCGTCCGGAAGTTCCGGCCGTCGACGACGATGTCCTCGAGCACGGCCCCGCCGGGGGTGGCTGGACCCGAAAGTGTGATGAGTGGGTCGCGGTTCTCCGTGCCGACCGTCGGGACGATCGTCACGCCCCCGAACGCCCCGCCCTCGGGTAACGCGATGAACCGCCGCCGATGCCGATGAGCCGGACCTGGGGAGGCACGATCAGTGCGTCGACGGCGTAGATGCCGTCGGGGAACACGAGCGCGCGTGGCACCGCCGCCGCGCTCGCCCACTCCAGAGCAGCACGCAGCGCCTCGGTGTCGTCGTGGCCGTCCCCTCGTGCGCCGAAGTCCGTCACTGCTCGGATCGTGTCTCCCGTTCCCGTTCCCGTTCCCGCTCCCGCTCCGCGAGCCGGCGCCGTGTCTGAGACAGAAGACGCGAGCAGTCCCGCGCCCCCGCCGATGAGGAGTGCGCGACGGCTGGTGGTACGGCTTCCGTGCTCGTTCGTCATGGGGCACAGGATGACAGCCGACCGCGCCCTGGACGCAGCGATTCGCATGCATGGCGCAGATTTCACATTGAAATATGCATTTCACGTGTTAGCATCAGAAGGTCAGACCAACCCGACCGACAGGAGTTCCATCGTGAAGAAGATCTTCGCCGCTTCCCTCACCGCCCTCGCTGCCGTGGCACTCTTGGCGGGCTGCACTCCCTCCTCGACCGATGTCGACCCGAAGGCGAGCGCGACACCGAAGCCGGCCGCGAGCAACACCACGAGCCCGGCCAACGTCTGCGAGGACGGCACGCTGACCGTGACGGACGCCGCTTCGGCGAAGCGGGCACTCGCGAAGGGGTGCGACACGGTCTACCTGCTCACCAGCAACGTCGAGCTCGACCTGGGCCCCGTCAAGGTCCTCGGCATCGAGGGCAACGGCAACACCGTCGCGGCCGAGTCGCTCGCGACCGTCTGGGTCATGGGCACGGGGAACACCATCTCGCACGGCGGGGAAGCCCCCGACACGAAGGGCGTGGCAGAGGGCAACACGGTCGCTGCGAAGTGACCCCCGCGAGAGGCCGGTCACCCGAGCCGGCCTCTCACCCATCAGCACCTGATCAGGAGGACGTCCATGCTCGGCTCCGTAGTGCTCGTCGGCATCCTCGCCGTCGCCGCCTGTTCGCTCCGCAGTCTGGCCCTCCCGTGCATCGTGGCGGTGATCGCCTTCGTCGCTGTGCCCGAAGCAGCCGTCTACACGCTGGGCGTCCCCGGTCTCGGTGGTGTCAACCTGGGCGTCCTGGTCGTCATGGCCACCGCGACGGTGCAGGTTCTCTTCCGCGCACCGACGTACCTCGCCGACGTGATGGCGCGGCCGTGGATCTGGATCGTGCTCGCGGTCTGGATCGCCGGCGCCACCATCACGAACTTCGTCGCTACGTCCTCGTCACCGAGCACATGGGCCGAGCTCGTCGTCGCTCCTCCGGCTGCGTACCTCCTCGTCCAGCGACTCGGAGCGGAATCGGCGGCGGGCCGCGCGCTGCTCGCTCGGGCAATCGTGACGGTCGCCGCTCTCGAAGCCGTCCTCGCGCTCGCGATCTGGACCGGGGTCGTCGACCAGCCATTCGCGGAAGCGCACAGCACCTTCACCTACTGGTGGACCCCCGAGTACGCGAGAGCCCTGGGCACGATGGACAGCTCGCTGGTGCTCGCAGGCCTGATGCTCGCTGCGATCGGACTCCTCGCTTCCGTCCGGAGCAACTGGATGGTGATCGCGACCTCGGCGCTCTTCCTCGTGACGATCGCCACTGCTGAATCGAGGGGCGCGCTCGGCCTCGGACTCGTCGTCCTCACCGTGCTGCTCGTCCGGAGGCGCGTGCCGTTCGCCACAGCCCTCGGGCTCGTCTTCGCAGCGGTGATGACCCTGGCCGTGGTGGTGCTCGTGAACCCGGAGCTCACAGACGGGCTGAGTGCGAAACTCGAGGACGACAACGGCTCCGCCAACGCACGGGTGCGCGGGATCGCCGTCGGGGTCCCGGCCGCTCTCGAGACAACGCTGGTCGGCAACGGTCCCAGTTCGTCGTTCTCGATCGCACGATCCCTCGGTCTCGCCACGAGCTTCGAGAACCCGGTCATCATGACGGCGCTCGACTGGGGCCTGCTCCCGGCTCTCGCGTTCGTGACGGCTCAGCTATTCGCGTTGCGTTCCGGCTTCCGAGCACGAGTACGAGTACGAGGCGATGTGCTGGTGCCGGGTGCACTCCTCGCCGCGAGCGCGTACTCCGTCTACCTCCTCACGTTCAGCTCGTACGCCCTCACCAGCGGGATCGCGGTCTTCACCTGGATCGTGCTGGGGCTGACCGCTCCCCCGAATCGCGAACTGCCGAGAACGGAAAGGGCGCTCAACGAGAGCCAGCCTGCCGTGGCTGAGGTGCGTTCGTGAACAAGAATGCATTCGACACCGTGGTGAACCTGTTCGGGAGCGCGATCCCGCCGATCGTCGCCCTTGCCACCGCGCCGATCCTGGCCGGCACACTGGGCACCGCCGGGCGCGGAGAAGTCGCCGCCGCGACCGCACCACTCCTCCTCGCGGTCGCCCTCGCGTCCTTGGGGCTCCCGACCGCGGTCAACCACTGGGTCTCCCGGAGTCCGGCTCACACGCTGCGAGTCTTCACCATCGCTGCCATCGCCACCTCCGTCGTCGGTGCCGGCTTGACCTGGCTGGTCTGCGTCGCCGGACACCTGGCCGCGGGGGGAGACGCGGACCTCGCGCGCCTGATCGGGCTCGCATCGTTGGCGCTGGTACCGAACCTGATGGCTGGACTCCTCCAGGCAGTCGCCGCCGGACACCATGCCTGGCGGCTGGTCGCGCTCGAACGGGGGATCACGCACGGCAGCCGACTCATCGCGCTCGTGACGCTGATGACCGCAGGCACACTGACCGTCGAGACTGCTGTTCTGGTGATCGCGACGTCGCCGGTGATCGGCGCGGCCGCGTACTTCCGGCTCCTCCGCAGACACGGCACCATCCTCCGTCCGGCAGCCGTGGGGCAGGTGCTCTCCTACGGCGGCCGCGTGTGGTTCGGAGCACTTGCCGGGATCGTCCTGACCCGGGTCGACCAGAGCCTCATGGCACCGTTGGCGGGTACCGCTGCCCTCGGGATCTACGCCGTCGCCGTGAGTTTGAGCGACATACCCCTCGTCGTCTCGAGCGCCGTCCGCGATGTCGCCTTCAGCCGGCAGAGCTCCAACGTCGACCGAGACGGCCTCGCGAGAGCCTCCCGCGTGACGACGCTCGCTGTCCTCGCCACCTGCGGGATCACCGCTGCCCTTCTCCCGTGGTTCGTCCCCACCTTCTTCGGCACGGACTTCACTGCGACGATCCCAGTGACGTTGCTCCTCCTCGCCGGTTGCGCACTGAGCGTTCCGGGTTCGCTCGCCGGAGTCGGACTCGCAGCCGACGGCCGTCCCGGACTCCGGAGCACGTCACTCCTCGCTGCTGCCGCGTGCAACCTCGTCCTGCTCATCGCTCTCGCCCCCGAACACGGTGCGATGGGTGCCGCGCTCGCGACGGTGGGCGGGACCATCGTCTCGAACGGGATGAACCTGTTGTTCGCCCGCCGGACACTCGGGCTCTCGGTCGGAGAGCTGACCTTGATCCGGCGCGCGGACTTCGCGAGCCTCGGGCGCCTCAGAAGAGACTGACGCAATAGTCTCACACGTGTTATGCTAGATATCACACATCGTTGATTGGGGTCACATGGATCTGCAGGAGTTCCTCCGAGTCGTCCGAACTCGCTGGCTGAGCGTCGCTGTCATGCTCATCGCCGGAGCTGCCGTCGCGATCGCTGTGACACTGTTGAGCCCGGTGACGTACACCGCCCGGACGACGCTCTACATCTCCGTGCAGGGTGCGACCGGTTCCGCGAGCGAGGTGGGTCAAGGGAACAACGCGGCACAGCAGAAGACCCGGTCGTACGCGAACGTCGTCAAGAGTGCCCGCGTGCTCGATCCGGTCATCGAGGAGCTCGACCTCGACATGACTCCGGCCTCGCTCGGGTCGCGCATCGAAGCGACGTCTCCGCCGAACACGGTGCTGTTGTCGGTCGCGATCGCGCACACGGACCCTGTTCTCGCTGCACGGATCGCGAACGCGATCGGCACGAGTTTCACCGAGGTCGTCTCCGGCAGTCTCGAACAGCCCGTCGGCGGCGGCGCAAGCCTCGTCCGCATCGAGACGACCGACCCCGCGACCGTTCCGACGATGCCATCCGGCCCACGGAAGACCGTGAACCTTGCGATGGGTCTCGCCGGAGGGGCGATCGGCGGCATCGCGCTCGCCCTGCTCCGCAACGGCATCGACACTCGCCTCCGCCGCACGGCTGACGTGGCTGCGATCACGGACGCGCCCATCCTCGGCGAGATCGCGTTCGACACCAAGGCGCAAGCGCAGCCCCTGGTCGTGCACGCGGATCCCCGGAGCACCCTCAGTGAAGCGTTCCGTGGGCTCCGGACGAACCTGCTGTTCGTCGACCCGGACGCCGACCACGGCAAGACGCTCGTCGTCACCTCGGCGATGCAGAGCGAGGGCAAGACCACGACCGTGGCGAACCTCGCGCTCACCTTGGCAGAGAACGGGGCGCGCGTCGCGCTCGTCGATGCCGATCTCCGGCGACCCCGCGTCGCGGAGGTCATGGGCATCGAGGGCGCTGTCGGCCTGAGCGACCTCCTCATCGCCCGTGCCGAGCTCGACGACGTCGTGCAGCCCTGGGGGGACGGAGCGCTCTCCGTCATCCCCGCTGGAGCGACCCCGCCGAACCCGGCCGAACTCCTCGGCTCGCAGGCGATGCGTGCGTTCATCGAGGAACTCGAGTCACGGTTCGACCACGTGCTGATCGACTCCCCGCCCCTGCTCCCGGTGACGGACGCCGCGATCCTCAGCAAGCTCACCGCCGGCGCGATCGTCGCAACTGCGGCCGGACGCTCGCGGCGCCCGCAGTTGCGGCGTGCCCTCGAGGTCCTGTCGGGTCTGGATGCACGCGTCCTCGGTGTGGTCGTGACCATGGTGCAGCGGAAGAACGTCGGGTCGTACGGGTACGGCTACGGGTACGGGTACGGGTACGGGTACGGCAACGCCGACACCTCGGCCGCGGACACTGCCTCGGCGCCGCTCGGCAACTCGGGACGTCGGGCCAAGTCGGCACTGACACGCTGAGCCGACCAGACCGGGCACCGCTCGACTCCGTCGCACCGATACGCTGACACCGTGCGATGGAGTCGAGTGGGCTGGCCCGCCGTCGGGTACGTCTCCCTCGAGGACGTCGACGGCTACCCCGAGCACCTCGCACGCCTGGTGACCGACGCCCCGCCGTCCGTGGCCGCCCTCGCGTCCGTCACGTGGAGCGAGTCCCGCATCCAGAGCTGGCGCATCGAGGAGGCCGGCCGCCACGGTGACGCCGGCGTCGACGCGACACCGACCCACACCGTCCACGCCGTGTTCGTCGTCCGCAACGACGAGGTGCTCGACACCCCGGACGGCCTCTGGCGCCGGTGGAACCACGCGCGGGTGTCCCTCCGCTTCGACCGTGCCGTCCTCGATCCGTCCGACACGGAGGCGCTCGACCTGCTTGCCGGTGACGTTCACGTCTCCCGCGGCGAGATCGCACACGTGGACGCCGACGTCTGGGAACTGCGCCTGCTCGTCTCCCCCACCGGCGAGCTCGCGATCCACTTCCGCGACGTCGTGATCGAGGTGCGACCGGTCGACGAAGAAGACTGGGCAGCGCTCGAGTCACGCCCTGCCCACGGCTGGCACGGCCCGGTCCCGGACGGCTGGGTCGAGTGGGCGACCCCGGCGGTGCGGGCTGCGGCGCACGGAGACGTCGGCGGCCTCTCGCTGGCGCTCGACGGCATCGGTCAGGACCCCGCTGGCATCGACGAGGTCGACCCGCGGTGGGGCTTCGCGCCGCTGCACGCGGCCGTCTGGTTCGACAACCGCGGCACGACCGAGGCACTGCTCGAACGCGGTGCTGACGTCCGGGTCGAGGACGCCGAGGGGCGGACCGCGATGGACATCGCCCATGAGCGCGGCTCACGCCGGGCGGAGGAGATCCTCCTGGCCTGGTTCGACCGGCCGGCGCACGAGCCGACCGAAGCAGACTGACGACGGACGGGAGGCGCGGTGCCAGCTGGCACCGCGCCTCCCGTCCGCCCTCCGGCTGCGTCTCAGACCGTGAGCGCGTTGGCGGCGGCGACCCGCCCGTACCACCGCGCCGAGTCCTTCGGCGTCCGGGCGAACGTCACCGGGTCCCACGACACGAGCCCGAACGTCGGGCGGAAGCCCGACGCCCACTCGTAGTTGTCGAGCAGCGACCAGTGCTGGTAGCCGAGGACCTCGATGCCGTCCTCGATGCAGGCGTGGATCCCCTCGAGGGCACCCTGCGTGTAGGCCACCCGGCGGGAGTCGTCGGCGGTGGCGATCCCGTTCTCGGTGATCATGAGCGGCACGTGCCCGGAGAGCTCCCACGCGCTGCGGAGCCCGTCGGCCGAGGCCTCGGGGTAGAACTCCCACCCGGTCAGGGTCGTCTCGACGTCGTCGGCCACGGGGAGCGGGCCCGACGGTCCGATGAAGGTGCGGGTGTAGGCCTGCACGCCCAGGAAGTCGTCACCGGCGGCGTTCTCGAGGTACCAGTCGTCGCGCGGGTACCCGTACTCGCGGAGCATCTCGTCGGCACCGGGTTCGCCGTTGGACTTGAAGGCCTGCGTCGCGATCGTCCAGCCGGACTGCAGGCCGGACACCTGCGACAGGACCTCCCGCGAGCGCTTGTGCGAGGCGAGCAGGGCGTCGGCGACCCCGAGGTCCGGGTTCGGCAGGCCGTAGGCGACCAGGTTCGCCGCGTCCTCACCGCCGGCGAGCATCGCCGCGATGTTCGGCTCGTTGATCGTGCAGACGTAGCGGACGCCGTCCTGCACGACGGGGAGCGCAGCCTCGGTGTAGCGGGCGAACAGGTCGGCGGCGTCGGGGGCTCGCCAGAAGCCGTCGCGTTCGAACCAGCGCGGCACGGTGAAGTGCATGAGCGTGACGATCGGTTCGATGCCGAACTCGTGGCAGGTCTCGACCATGCGGCGGTAGTGGTCGATCTCGGCCCGGCTGACGAACCCGCGCTCGGGTTCGATCCGCGCCCACTCGATGCTGAACCGGTAGGAGTTCAGCCCGAGGTCGGCCGCGATGCGGATGTCCTCGCGGTACCGGTGGTAGCTGTCGGCGGCGTCACCCGAGGGCTCGACGATGGTGGTGTCGGGCTCGTGCTCGTGCACCCACCAGTTGCTGTTGACGTTGTTGCCCTCGATCTGGTGCGCGGCGGTGGCGGCACCCCAGAGGAAGCCCTTCGGGAACTGCAGCGTGGTGATGATCGTGCCTTTCAGTGCTGTGACAGGAAGCGGTCGAAGGTGTGGAGCGTCGCCGACGGGTTCTCGACCTGCGGGCCGTGGTAGCTCTCGGGGATGACCTCGTAGGCGGCGCCGGTGTCCTCCGCCATCTGCCGCTGCCAGGGGATCGGCCAGGCGCCGTCCCACTCGCCGTGGGTCACGAGCACCGGGAGCCCGGTGGCGCGGAGTGCGGCGGAGGAGTCGGTGTGGTCCTCGAGGATGTGTCCACCGGCGACGACGCTCGCGGGGTCGTGCGCGTCGAAGCGGGCACGGACGAACCGGGGGTCGTCGGGGAGTTCCTCGTCGGGCCGGTACGCCCAGAGCGGGTTGGTGGAGTCGAACAGCTGGCGGAGGTTGCCGCCGGTGTCGTGCAGGATCGTCAGCTCGGCGACCTTGCGGTAGGGCCAGCCGTACGGTCCGGAGCAGAACTGCACCACGTCGCGGAAGGCGCTCGGGTCGGCGATGGCCGCCTCGCGGACGATCACGCCGCCGAGCGAGTGGCCGATGAGGTGCACGGGAGCGCCGTCGTCGAGCAGCCGTGCGACCCGGACGACGTCGGCGGCCTCTTCCGCCAGCGTGTAGCCGGACGGCCCCGATGCCCGCGCCGAATCGGCCTGGCCGCGGCGGCTGATCGCCACCGCGGTCCAGCCGGCGTCCCGGAGGAGCGGCAGGAACGTGCGCCAGTCCTCCTTCGAGCCGGTGTACCCGGGCACGACGAGGACGGTGCCCTTCGACGGCCCGGGAGGCACGACGCGGTAGGCGGTGAGTCGGCCGACGGGGAGGTCGATGCCGACGACGTCGACGCCCTCGGGGGTGGGCAGGTGGCCGAACGGCGGGACGGACGGGAAGTCGCGGAGCGTGCTCATGCCAGCAGCGCCCGTCGTGGGTTCGGTACCGCGTCGAGCAGCGCCACCGTGTAGTCGTCCTGCGGGTGCTGCAGCACCTCGGCCGTGCGGCCCCGTTCGACCACGGCGCCGTCGTGCAGCACCATGATGTCGTCCGTGATGAGCCGCGCACTGAGCAGGTCGTGCGTGATGTAGAGGAGCGAGACGCCCCACTGCTCGCGGAGGTCCTCGAGCAGGGCGAGCACGCCGGCACGGAGCGTCACGTCGAGCATCGAGACCGGCTCGTCGGCGATGATCACCTGCGGGTCGGACGCGAGCGCCCGGGCGATGACCACGCGCTGGCGCTGGCCACCCGAGAGCTGGTGCGGGAGCTTCTGCGCGAACTGCTCCACCGGGGTCAGGCCCACGGTCTCGAGCAGCTCGAGCACGCGCTTCCGGGCATCGCGCCCGCGCAGGTTCGTGTAGTTCGCGACGGGGCGGGACAGCGTGTACTCGACCGTGTGCAGCGGGTTGAGCGCGGCGTACGGGTCCTGGAACACCATCTGCACCTCGGAGCGGAGGTCCTTCAGCCCCCGTCTCCCGAGCTTCGCCACGTCCGTGTCGCCGAACCGGACCGTGCCGGTCGTCGGCTTCTCGACGCCGGTCAGCATCTTCGCGATCGTCGACTTGCCGGATCCGGACTGGCCGACGAGGGCGAGCGACTGCCCGGGTTCGAGGGTGAACGACACGTCGCGCACCGCCTGCACCGGCTGCTCGCCGCGACGGGGTGCCGGGTAGGTCTTCACGAGGTGGTCGACCACGATCGGGTTGCGGGCGGCGCTGCGCTCGCGGGAGCCGACCGTGCTGAACGACGTCGTGGTCTCCTGGCGGGTCGCCGACGGGTCGCGCTGCGACCGGTCCGGGAAGCCCGGCAGGCTCACGACCTCGGCACGCGGGTCGGCGTAGTGCGACAGCAGCATCTGCGTGTACTCGTCCTGCGGGTCGCGGAGGATCTCCTTCGAGCCGCCGTCCTCGACGATGCGGCCCTCGTGCATGACGAGCACGCGTTCGGTCGCCTCGAGGACGATGCCGAGGTCGTGGCTGATCAGGATGGCCGTGAAGCCCTCGGCCTGCTGCAGCTCGATGATCGTGTCCATCACGGCGTGCTGCACGAGGACGTCGAGCGCGGTGGTCGGCTCGTCGAACACCATGAGCTGCGGCTCGAGCGAGAGCGCCAGGGCGATCGACACGCGCTGCCGCATGCCGCCGGACAGCTCTCCCGGGTACCGGGCCAGCATGGCGGTGGGGAGCTTCACCTTCTCGATGAGCTCCTTCATCCGGGCGTCCCAGCGATCACGCGACACGTGGCCGTGGGCTTTGAAGATGTCGATGAAGTGGTTGCGGATGGTCCGCACCGGGTTGAGCGCGTTCATGCCGGACTGCAGCACCATCGCGAACCCGCCCTGGCGCTGCTGCCGGAGGGCTTCCTCGTCGAGGTCGCGGATGTCGTGGCCGCCGAAGAAGATGTTGCCGCCGTTGGTCCGGGCCGGTGGCTTCTGCAGCCGGGTCAGCGCGTAGCCGAGGGTCGACTTGCCGGAACCCGACTCGCCGACCAGGCCGACGAACTCGCCCTTCCGCAGCTGGAAGGACACGTGGTCGACCGCCTGGACGGCCTCCTGGCCGGCCGATTCGTACACGACCGACAGGTCGCGGACGTCGAGCAGCACGTCCTGCGTGGCGCTCGTGGTGTCGGACGGGAGGCGCGTGGCGGTGCCGTCCCGCGCCTCCAGGCCGTCGATCGGTTCGGAACGCGAGCCGCTCATGCGGTGGCCTCCTTGCGCTTGCGACGCGCGCCTTCGCGCAGTCGCGGGTTGGACACGGCGTCGACGCCGAAGTTGATCAGGGTCAGGCTCATCGCGAGGAGTGCGATGCAGAGACCCGGGGCGAACAGCAGGATCCACTGACCGGTCAGCAGGGCGTTCGAGTTCTGCGCCCAGTAGAGGATCGTGCCCCAGCTCACGATGGACGAGTCGCCGAGTCCGAGGAACTCGAGGCCCGCCTCGGCGAGGATCGCGCTCGTGGCCGCGCCGAAGAACGAGCCGACGATGAGGCTCGTCATGTTCGGCAGGATCTCGCGGAACACGATGCGCGTCGCGCCGTCGCCGGAGAACTGGGCCGCGGTCACGAAGTCACGACCGCGGAGGGACTGCGTCTGGCTGCGCAGGACGCGCGCGCCCCAGGCCCAGCCGGTGACCACGATCACCGCGATGATGACCGCGATGCCGCCGTTCTGCAGGTACGCGGCGATGACGATCATGAGCGGCAGGCCGGGGATGACGAGGAAGAGGTTCACGATGAACCCGATGACCTCGGCGATCCAGCCGCGGACGTAGCCCCAGCTCAGGCCGATCGCGACGGCGACGAGCGTGGACAGCAGCCCCGCGACGGCACCGACGAGCACGGAGATCCGGGCGCCGTAGATGATCTGCGACAGGACGTCCTCGCCGGCGGCGGTCGTGCCCATCCAGTGCGCGCCGGTGGCGTCGGCGCTCCGGGCGAACCCGTTCTGGCTCGCGCCGTACGGGGCGAGGAGCGGGGCGAAGATCGCCACGATCACGAAGACGGCGAGGATGATGATGCCGATCCGGGCCTTGGTGTTGCTCCAGACGACGCCGAACTGGCGGGCGGCGGCTCGGAGTTTGCTCGGGGCGGTGGGTTCTTCTGCTTGCGTGCGAACTGCGATCGTGGTCATCGGCGCGTCCTCGGGTCCAGGACGCCGTAGAGGACGTCCACGATGAAGTTGGCGATGAGCACCGACACGGTGATCATCAGGAAGAGGGCCTGCATGAGCGGGTAGTCCTGCCCGATCACGGCGTTGAACAGCAGGTAGCCGATGCCCGGGTAGCCGAACACCTGCTCGACCAGGACCGAACCGCCGACCACACCACCGAGTGCCAGACCGAAGCCGGTCAGGTTCGGCAGGATCGCGTTGCGGGCCGCGTACCGGATCGCCACGGTGCGACCGCGGAGACCGTTCGCCTCGGCGAAGGTCACGTAGTCGTCACCGAGGGTGTTGATCATGGCGTTGCGCATGCCGATGATCCAGCCGCCGAGGCTCGTCACGAGGATCGTGATCGCCGGCAGGACCGCGTGCTGCAGGGCGTCCCCGAGGAACGCACCGTTCAGGCCCGGGGTCGTCGTCGCGGAGTAGGCGCCCGTGGTCGGGAACCAGTGCAGGACGTAGCCGAGGAAGAACAGCAGCAGGAGCGCCGTCCAGAAGTACGGGAACGTCGACATGAACGAGCCCGACAGGGTCGGCAGTGAGTCCAGCCAGGTGCCGCGCTTCCAGGCCGCGCCGACGCCGATGAGGGTGCCGAGCACGAACGCGAGGATCGTCACGACGCCGACGAGGATCAGCGTGTACGGCAGGGCCTGGGCGACGAGGTCCCCGACGGGCTGCGGGTAGAACGTGTAGCTCGTGCCGAAGTCGAGGGTGATGACCTGGTGCAGGTAGCTGACGTACTGGTCCCAGAGGTTGCCGCTCGGGACGCCGAGCTGGGCCTCGATGGCCTTCTTGGTGGCGTCGGTCACCGGGCCGTTCTGGCTGAGCTTCGCGAGGGCGGCGTCGGTCGGGCTGCCGGGCATGAGTCGCGGGAGCACGAAGTTCAGCGTGACCGCGGCCCAGAGGGTCAGGACGAAGAGGACGAGTTTCTGGAGGATGTACTTCACTTCTGGTCCTCTTCGGCCTTGATGATCGCCCGGCCGGCTGCGCTGTCGCGGAGCCGCAGCTTCGAGAAGATGAGCAGCGGTGCCGAGTCGTAGTTCTGCGGCGCCATGTAGGGGTCCTCGGCGCTGGGCCAGCCGACGAACTTGCCGGTGTTGAACAGGCCCCAGAGTCCGCCGTAGTACATGCCGATCACGGGCAGGTCGTCGTACACGATCTCCTGCAGCTGGTTCAGGATCTCCTGCTGCTTCGCGGTGTCCGTCGTCGCCTTGTACTCGTCGAGGAGCTTCTGCGTGTCGGCGTTCTGGTACCGCTCGTAGTTGTTCACCGTCGACTTGCCGACCGGCTGGTAGAAGTCGCTCGAGAGCAGGGAGTTGAACGCCTGGTAGACGTCACCGTTGCCCATGCCGCCCATCGCCATGTCGAACTGTCCGTTGTTGAGGTTCGACTGGTAACCGGCGGGCTGCGGTGCCTGGATCGACACCTTGATGCCGATGGCCGTGAGGTTGCGCTGCACGGTCTGCGCGGCGCGGAGCCAGTCCGAGTAGCCGTTCGCGGTCATGATCGTGATGGACAGCTGCTTGCCGTCCTTCATGATCTTGCCGTCCTGCTCGGTCCAGCCGGACTTCGCGAACGCCTGCTTCGCGGCGTCGACGTCCTGCGCGACCATGCCCTGGTCGGGGATGTCCGGGTTGAGGTACTTCTCCTGGTTCGGAAGGATCAGGCCGGTCTGGCCCGCCGCCGCCAGGTTGCCCTCGGACGCGGTCTCGGCGATGTCGTCGCGGTCCAGGGCGAGGGAGATGCCCTTCCGGACGTTGACGTCGTTGTACGGCGCCTTCGTCAGGTTCGGGATGAGGCCGATGACGCCGCCGGCCGGGAACCACCACGTGTTCGTCTTCGACGCCGCTCCCCAGGTGCCCTTCACGTCGGAGATGAAGGAGTACGCCCAGTCGTAGCCGCGCGTGACGGTGTCGAGCTGCGTGTTCGTCGCCGGGAGGATCAGGTGCTTGATGGCGATCTTGTCGGCCTGCCAGTACTTCGGGTTCTTGTCCATCGAGTACTGCTGGTCGGTGTAGTTGCCGAGCACGAACGGACCGGTCCCGACGGGGTTCGGGTCACGCCAGGTCGTCGGGTCCTTCACGCCGCCGTAGTGCTTCTCACCGAGGATGTACGTCGCGCCGATGATGTTGAGGCTCGGCACGTCGTCGCCCTTGAGGTGGAAGACGACGTGGCCGCCCTTGCTCTCGATGCTGTCGATGTGCTGCCAGGCGCCCTTGACGTCCATCGCCGGGAACTTCTTGAGCAGGTCGAACGTGAAGACGACGTCCTTCGCGCTGAACGGCGAGCCGTCCGACCACTCGACGCCCTTGCGGATCGTCATGTCGATCGTGCGCGCGTCCGGCTGGTCCCAGCTGCTCGCGAGCCACGGGGTGCCCTTGCCGTCGAGGGGGTTGATCTCGATGAGCGGCTCGTACATCCACTTGCTCGCGGTGCGGGCGTTCGCGATGTACGGGTTGAAGTTGCGGTCGAACAGCGGGTTGCCGTGGTCCGCGTTGATGAGCATCGTGTCCTTGCCGATGCTCGGGTCCGGCTGGGACCGGACCTGGATGCTGCAGCCGGTGGCCGCGAGGGCCACGACCGCGATGCCGGCGATGGCCGCGATGAGGCGGCCTCTCCGTCCCCGGCGGGTGCCCGGGGTGCGCGCTGGGACGCGCTGTGGGGGAAGCGTCATTGCTCGGTCGACCTCCGTGTCGAGTCGGTACGGAGACAATGTATGCGCTTACATCGCGTCGCGCAACCGGGCGGGTTGTTTCGCGGGGCGGCACGTGTGCGCGCGGTCCGGACTGCAGTGTGCGAGGTTCCGACCAGCGTGCGGGGGCGCGGGCGTCCCACGGTGCGCGGAACCTCGCACACTGCGGCGACGCGGCGCCGCGGGAGCTCGCACACCGCGGCGACACGGGACCTCGCAGCGGCGACACGGCGCCGCGGGACCGCGCACACCGGCGCAGCCGCCACCTACAGCGCCGGCGGGCAGCTCTCGCGCAGGAGCACCTCGACCGGCAGACGCATCGCCCGCGGCGGCCCCTCGCGGCGCTCCAGCCGGTCCACGATCGCCCGCACCGCCGCTCGCCCGAGCTCCCCCATCG
The DNA here is from genome assembly GCF_020882855.1 of Curtobacterium sp. GD1. Taxonomy (NCBI): domain Bacteria; kingdom Bacillati; phylum Actinomycetota; class Actinomycetes; order Micrococcales; family Microbacteriaceae; genus Curtobacterium; species Curtobacterium sp. GD1. The sequence goes on from NZ_JAFEVQ010000013.1 coordinate 39,754, forward strand.
GCTGGTGCACGGTGGTCAGGCGCGGCGACGAGAACCGCCCCGCGTCGATGCCGTCGAAGCCCGTCACGACGAGGTCCTCCGGCACCCGCACACCACGCGCCCCCGCGGCGTCGAGCACCCCGAGCGCCGACTGGTCGTTCGAGCAGACGATCGCCCGCGGGACGGCGTCCCCGTCGAGCAGCTGTGCCGCGAGCTCCCGAGCCCGCGCACGCCCGAAGTCGCCGTGCACGACACGCACCGACGACGCCGGCACCCCGTGGTCCTCGAGCGCCTGGCGGAACCCCGCGGAGCGTTCGATGTCGTCCGGCGAGTCGATCGGCCCCGCCAGGTACACGAGCGACGACCGGATGCCGAGGCGCCCGATCACGTGCGCGCCGAGTGTCCGCATGCCCGCGGCGTTGTCCACGCTCACCGAGTCGAACCCGTGCGAGCGCCGGTCGTCGGCGAGCACCACGACCGGGATCCGTCGGGCGACGTGTTCGAGCAGGTCGTCGGGCACCGTCTGGGCGAGCACCGCGAGACCGTCGACCCGGCCGGCGACGTCGTTCACGATGACGTCCCGCGAGGACCCCCGCCCCGCGGCCACCATCAGCGCCAGACCACGCTGCCACGCCTCGGTCTCGGCGCCGCGCAGGACCTCGTCGAAGTACAGGTTGGACGAGAACGGCTGCGTCACGTGCCGCCGGTCGTCGACGACCCGCACGCCGCCGTCCGTGACGAGGTCGGGGCGTTCGTCCGGCACGACGTCGAACCCGGGCAGCAGCAGTCCGACCACGCCGGTGCGCTTGCCCGCGAGGGCCCGTGCGTTCCCGGAGGGCACGTACCCGAGCGTCCGGATCGCCGCCTGGACCCGGTCGCGCGTGCCCTCGCGGACGGCGTCCGGCGTGCGGAGCACACGGGAGACGGTGGCGATGGAGACGCCCGCCGCGGAGGCCACGTCGTAGACCGTGGGAGGTGCGGTGCGCTGCTCGGCCAAGCCCGTCCCTCCTGTCCGACGTCCGCTGGTGTCGTGCCGCGAGCCGCGCGGCCGGACCATCCTAGACATGGTGCCGGCCGGGACTTTCCCACATATGACGGAAACCCCTTGCGCGATCCGGACAGCGCGCGCGACACTGTCACGACCTCAGCACGTCCCGTGAGGAAGCGCACCAACGACGGTGCCCACACACACAGGAGAAGACGCGATGTCCCAATCGACACGGTCCGGCAGCAAGAGCGCGATCCGGCTCACCACCGACGAGGCCGAGGTGCGCGACGCACTGCTCGACCACTCCGACGGCGGCAACGCCTGGATCTTCGACCAGATCGACGCGGCCGAGGACGCGGCGACGAAACCGTAGCGGCCTTCCCGGAGGCGCGGTGCGGGTCCGCCCCGCACCGCGCCCTCTGCAGGTGGGCGCGTCCACGGCACGGCCGTCGCGTCAGCGCTCGGTGCTGCCCACGATCGCCATGCCGGCGCCCCGCAGACGCCGGCGCTCCTGCGCGATCCACGCCAGCAGCCGGTCGTTCGTGCCGGCGACGTGCGCCGCGAGCAGCTCGGCCGCGCGGTCCGCGTCCCCGGAGCGCACGGCGTCGATGATGGCGCTGTGCTCCTCCCACGCGGCGTCGCGGGCCTCGGGCGTGCGCACCTCGATCCAGCGCGTGCGCTCCAGACGGGTGAGTGCGTCGGCGATGGCGTCGGTGATGAACCGGTTGCCGCCGAGCGCGGCGAGGTCGAGGTGGAACGTCGAGCCCATCCGGATGCCGGCCTGCTGGTCGGGCGTCGGCCGGAGGGAGTCGAGGTGGCCGCGGACCTCGGCGAGCTGTTCCTCGGACGCGCGTGCCGCCGCGAGCCGAGCGGCGGCGGGTTCGAGGACGCCGCGGAGTTCCGCGAGCGAGGCGATCTCGTCGAGGTCGATCGGGGTGACCGTCCACGAGCGACCCTCGTGCAGGATGAGCCCTTCGCGTTCGAGCCGCGACAGGGCTGCGCGCACCGGGGTCCGTGAGGCGTGGAACCGCGCCTCGAGCCCCCGCTCGGAGATGCGCTCCCCCGGGGCGATCTCGAGCGTGAGGATCGCGGCTCGGAGGTTGTCGTAGAGCTGGCTCGTCTGCGACACGGGCGCTGCATCGGTCGTCTCGGTCACGGCGATCCAGCCTAGCGGCGATCCGGGCCGGATGGTATACCGTAATGGTATACCAATCCGTTCCACACTGAAACGATCTCGTGACCACCACCTCCCGCGCCTGGACGATGCTCGGCCTCGGCGTCGCCGCCCAGGCAGCCGGCACCCTCGTGGTGTCCGCCCCCGCGCTGCTCATCCCGTACCTGCACGCCCACGGCACGACGCTCACCCTCGCCGGGCTCTTGGCCGCCGCACCGACGTTCGGCATGGTCCTGACGCTCATCGCCTGGGGTGCGATCACCGACCGCGTCGGCGAGCGCGTCGTCATCGCGGGCGGGCTCGTGCTCACGACCCTCGCGGTCGTCGGGGCCTGGCTGGCAGCGGGCGACCCGGTGCTGCTCGGCCTGGCGTTCCTCGCCGCCGGCATGACGAGCGCCTCGACGAACGCCGCGAGCGGCCGCGTCGTGGTGGGGTGGTTCCCCAAGGAGCGGCGCGGCCTCGCGATGGGCATCCGGCAGATGTCGCAGCCGCTCGGGGTGACGCTCGCGGCCGTCACGGTCCCGCAGCTCGCCGAGGCGGACGGCATCCGCGCGGCCCTCGTCCTGCCCGTCGTCCTGTGCGCCGTGCTCGCCGTGCTGTGCGCGATCGGCATCGCGAACCCGCCCCGACCCGCACGAGCGGACGCCCCGGTGGAGCACGTCGCGAACCCGTACCGGGCGAACGGGTTCCTGTGGCGGATCCACGCGGTGTCGGTCCTGCTCGTCGTGCCGCAGTTCACGCTCTCCACGTACGGCTTGGTGTGGCTCGTCGGCCTCGGCTGGTCGACCCCGGCCGCGGGACTGCTCGTCGGGGCGTCGCAGTTCGTCGGCGCCGTCGGGAGGATCCTCGTCGGCGCCTGGAGCGACCGCGCCGCCTCGCGCGTCGGGCCACTGCGGATCGTCGCGGTGAGCGCCGCCGTGGTGATGGGACTGCTGGCGGTGGTGGACGCCACGCACCTCGCCGCCGCCGCGGTGTTCCTCGTCGTCGCCACGAGCGTCACCGTCGCGGACAACGGGCTCGCGTACACGTCGGTGGCCGAGGCCGCGGGGCCGTTCTGGTCCGGGCGGGCGCTCGGGGCGCAGAACACCGGGCAGTTCATCGCGGCGAGCGCCGTGGGCCCCGGGGTCGGCGCGCTCGTCGGGGCGCTCGGGTTCGCGGCGTCGTTCTCGATCGTGGGGGTGTTGCCGCTGCTGGCGCTGCCGCTGGTGCCCCGGCGCGATCGTTCCCACGACTGACCGCGGGACGGACGGGAGGCGCGGTGCCAGCCGGCACCGCGCCTCCCGTCCGTCAGGTGCTCACCGCATCAGGCGGGCACGGCCGGCCCCACCGGCCACCGCAGCAACGCCGCCGCCGCGACCCCGCCCGGCAGCGACGCCGCGTTGACGAGCACGAGCTCCGCGTCCGTCAGCACCGCCGCACGCACGAGCGCGCACACCGCCGGCACCGCTCCGATGACGGGCGTCCCGGCAGCCTGTTCCGGTGCCGTCGCCACCCACGGGGCACCGGCGAGCGCGAGGAGCGTCCGCTCCCCGACTGCCACGGCGTCGAGCGCGACGACCGACCCCTGCGCCTGCTGCAACGCCCCGACGACGGCCCCGAGCCCGGTCACCGCGAGGTTGTCGCCCCGACCGACGTGGGTGCGGAGCAGGTCCTCGAGGTCGTGGCGTCGGGTGGCGACGACCCGGGCGAGCGCGGTCTCGACGTGCTCGACGAACGCCTGCTTCGACGAGGCGTCGGCGCGGGGGTCGCCCGGGAAGACGGAGGTCAGCGCACGGGTCTCCGACGACAGCGCCTTCACGAGGAGCTCCCGCGCGGTGACGTCCCCGGCGACCACGACCAGTCCGGGTCGGAGTGTCCGGACGGCCTCGTCCACGGCGGCGGCGGTCTCCGACGAGTTCTGCTTCCAGATCTCCTCGGTGTGCTGCTGCCAGTGCGGCTGCTTCCACCCGGTCCCGGCCTTGGCGTAGTGCAGGGTGTCGTTGCGCCCCTGGACCTGCTGCTCACCGCCGGTCGCGTCGAGCGGCGCGTGGCCGAGTCGGTAGGCACGGAAGGCTCCGCCCTCCTTGCCGGCGTGCACCACCAGGAACGGCAGGTCGACGGGCCGGTGGGCGACGAGCGGCACGAGGTCGGGGACGGCACCGACGCCGACCGACTCCGCGCCGTGCAGGTGCCCGGGCAGGACCTCGCTCAGCACGAGCGCACCGTCGTGGACCAGCACGTACCGGGTGACGGGCGAGGGGACGCCGGGTTCCTGCTCGAACTCGCCGGCGACGAGGTCGACCACGTCGTCGGTCGCACCCTGCGCACGCAGGGCCTCCTCGACCACACGCAGCTTCAGTGCCGCCTGCCGTCGGGGGTCCTCCACGTTGCCGGAGACGTCGGCGTACGCCCAGGCCCAGGTCCCACCGCCCTCCAGCCGCTGTCCCAGGATCCCGTGCAGTTCGCTCGTCGCGTTGGTCGACGTCATGGCAGCTCCTCTCGGACGGATGCCGGGGCTGTCACGGACCCCGACGTTTCGTGTTGGCCCACACTCCACCCCGACGGGGCACGGTGTTCCACGTCCGGAGGGAACGTCCAGAGTCTTCGTGAAAGTACAGCTGCGCTCGGTTCTGTGGTTGGGTTGGAGGCATCCCGCTCGACGACGAACCGGAGTCCCGGCAATGACGCCTCCACCGAACCGACGGCCCATCTCCCGACGACAACTGCTGGGCTTCGGCCTCGGCGCGGCCGCGACCGGACTGCTCGCCGGCTGCGCGGTGCCGGGCTCGACCAACGTGAACAAGGCGGCGCTGATCCCCGCCGCCACGAGCGGGCAGAAGGTCGAACTGACCTACTGGGCCTGGCTCAAGGACCTGCAGAAGGTCTGCGACGTCTGGAACACGACGCACCCGGACATCCAGGTGACCGCGAACTGGATCCCGGGCGGCAACAGCGGCGGGTACCAGAAGATGTACTCCGCGCTCGCGGCCGGTGGTGGCCCGGACATCGGTCAGGTCGAGCTCCGGCAGATCCCCGAGTTCATGCTCGCCAACGGTCTCGTCGACCTCGCTCGCTACGGCGCGAAGGACTTCGAGTCGAAGTACGACGACGCCGCGTGGGCGCAGGTGTCCTTCGTGGACGGCATCTACGGCATCCCCCAGGACACCGGCCCCATGGGCTTCTACTACCAGACGGCGCTCCTGGAGCAGGCCGGCGGCGAACCCCCGACGACGTGGGACGAGTGGCGCGACCTCGCCGAGAAGGTCCGGAAGACCGGGGCGCAGAACTACCTCGAGGTCTTCCCGGTCTCGGACGCCTCCCCCTTCGCCGCGTACGCGCAGCAGGCCGGTGCCCGGTGGTTCAAGGTCGACGGCGACGAGTGGGTCGTCGACATGACCGACGAGAAGACCCTGATGGTCGCCGAGTTCTTCGACGGCGTGATCGACGACAAGCTCGTCGACACGAGCGCCGGCGCGTACTCCCCCGGCTGGTACGCCTCGGCCGCGAGCGGCAAGATCGCGGCCGTCACGAGCGCGAGCTGGGGCGACGCCCTCATCGAGTCCGTCCAGGGCGGCGAGGGCAAGTGGAAGGTCGCACCCATGCAGAAGTGGGGCGACACCGGGTTCGGGTCGAGCGCGATCGGCGGTTCGACGGCCGCGGTGCTCGCCAACGCGAAGCACCCGAAGGAAGCGCTCGAGTTCATCACGTGGATGACCACCTCCAAGGAGGGCATCGACGCGATGATCAAGTACTGCGGCATCGGGTGGTCGCCCGCGAAGGACTACATCGGGGCGCAGCGCGAGCAGCCGAGCAAGTGGTTCTCCGGGCAGAACTACAACGAGGACGTCTTCGTCCCCGCCGCCCAGGAGCAGAACGTCGAGTGGTCCTGGTCGCCCGTGACGCAGTCGGCGTTCACGAGTCTGCAGAACCAGTTCCGCCGCAAGCTCACGAGTGGGCTGAAGCTCACCGACGCGGTGGAGCTCGCCCAGAAGGAGATCGTCCAGTCCTTCAAGGACAAGGGCCTCAGCGTGAGGACGGCACGATGACCACGACGCAGCCGAAGAACGGCTTCCGCACGAGCACGAAGGCCACGGTCGCCCAGAAGCGCGCCCCGTGGATCCTGCTCGCACCCTTCCTCGCCCTGTTCGTGCTGACGTTCATCATCCCGATCATCAGCGCGCTGTTCCAGTCGTTCACGACCGTCGACCGCGAGGGGCTGTTCGGCGAGGACGGCGTCGTCGGCAGGTTCGCCGGGTTCGACAACTACGCGATCGCGCTGCAGGACGCCGGCTTCGTCGCCTCGATCGGCCGCATGCTGCTGTTCGGCATCGTGCAGGTCCCGGTGATGATCATCGCTTGCACGATCCTCGCGCTGCTGCTCGAGTCGGCGAGCGCCCGCTGGCCGGGCTTCTTCCGTGCGATCTACTTCATGCCGTACGGCGTCCCCGGCGTCATCGCGACGATCCTGTGGTCGTTCCTGTACGTGCCGGGCCTGTCGCCGATCGTGTCGCTGCTGCAGGGGATCGGGCTCCAACCGGACTTCCTTGGCGCGAACAGCGTGCTCTGGTCGATCGCGAACATCGTCACGTGGACGTACACCGGCTACAACATGCTCATCATCGTGGCGCAGCTGAAGTCCATCCCCGGCGAGGTCTACGAGGCCGCCAAGGTCGACGGCGCGAACGCGTTCCAGGTCGCGTGGCGGATCCAGATCCCCCTCATCGCGCCGGCACTCGTGCTCACGACGGTGTTCTCGATCATCGGCACGCTGCAGCTCTTCGCGGAGCCGCAGATCCTGTCCACGGTCGCCCCCGCGATCGACACCGAGTACACGCCGAACTACGCCGCCTACACGAACGCGTTCGCGTTCAACGAGTACGGCGTCGCGAGTGCGCAGGCGGTCATCATCGCGCTGGCAGCGTTCATCCTGTCGTTCGCGTTCCTCGCGTTGACGAACCGTCCGCCGAAGGACGAGCGGGATCGCCGCAAGCGGGCGAAGCGGGACGGCCAGGAGGCGCGGGTCGCGCTCCAGACGCGCGTCGCGTCGGCCGGGACGGTCACCACCCAGGCCGCACCGCACCTCCAGGGCCGCTCCGGTCCGGACCACGGCACCACCGTCACGAAGGGGGCGGACGCATGAGCAGCGAAGCCATCGAAGCGCCGGCCACCGCGAAGACCGCGGTCCCGGTGGACACCACGTCGATCTCGGCGCACCAGCGCCGCAAGCTCGACCGCTCCGGCAAGTCGCAGATCGTCGTGACGGGCATCCTCGTCATCGTCGCGATCTACTTCCTCGTCCCGCTGTACTGGGTGATCATCGCCGCGACGAAGACCACCGGCGCGCTGTTCGCCACGAACGGGTTCTGGTTCGGCGGCGACTTCGCGCTGTTCAGCAACCTCCAGCAGGTGTTCACGTACGACGGCGGCATCTTCGTCCGCTGGATCGCGAACAGCATCCTGTACTCGGGCGTCGGCGCCGTCCTCGCGACGTACTTCGCCGCGGCGGGTGGCTACGCGCTCGCGAAGTACGAGTTCCGGGGTCGGCAGCTCGTGTTCGGCACGATCCTCGGCGGCGTGCTCGTGCCGGGGACGGCGACGGCCCTGCCGCTGTTCCTGCTGTTCTCGACGCTGGGCCTGACCGACACGTACTGGAGCGTGCTCATCCCGAGCCTCGTCTCGCCGTTCGGCCTGTTCCTCTGCCGGGTGTACGCCGCGGCGTCGGTGGACACGGCGCTCCTCGAGCAGGCACGCATCGACGGGGCCGGCGAGCTCCGGATCTTCCACACGATCGTGCTCCGGCAGATGACGCCGGCGCTCGTCACCGTGTTCCTGTTCCAGGTCGTCGGCATCTGGAACAACTTCTTCCTGCCGCTCATCATGCTGGCCGACCAGAAGCTGTACCCGATCACACTGGGACTCAACAACTGGCGCTCGCAGGTGGACCGGCTGCCGGAGTTCTACCAGCTCACCACCGGCGGGGTGCTCGTCTCGGTCATCCCGCTCGTCATCGCCATCATCGTCCTGCAGCGCTTCTGGCGCGGGGGCCTCACGGAAGGATCGGTCAAGGGTTGACCATCGCCGCACTCTCCTCCACCGCCCCCGGTTCGGACACCCGGCTGGCCCCACGGGCCTGGCTGCACACGGACGCTCCCGCCCTGTCGTTGGACGGGGAGTGGGACTTCCGGTGGTCGCCCGTCGCGGACGTGCCCGAACCGGGGCCGGAGGACGAGTGGGGCACGATCCCGGTGCCGGCGCACTGGGTGCTGCACGGGCACGGCGCGCCGAGCTACACGAACCTGCAGTACCCGTTCCCGATCGACCCGCCGCACCCGCCGGAGGAGAACCCGACCGGCGACTACCGCCGCACCTTCGACGTCCCGTCGTCGTTCGACGCCGCGGCCCGGGTGCTGCTCCGGTTCGACGGTGTGGAGTCGCACTTCCGGGTGTGGGTGAACGGCGTCCTCATCGGATGGTCGACCGGGTCGCGGCTCGCGACGGAGTTCGACGTCACGTCCGTGCTGCGACCGGGGGCGAACGAGGTCCGCGTCCGGGTGCACCAGTGGTCGGCGGCCTCCTACCTCGAGGACCAGGACCAGTGGTGGCTGCCCGGGATCTTCCGCGACGTCACGCTGCTGGCGCGGCCGACCGCCCCGATCGACGACGTGTTCGTGCGCGCCGGGTGGACCGCCGTGCTCGGGAGTGCGGCGAGCGCCGGGACAGCGGCGTCCGGCCGACCGTCGACGGGCACGGGGACGATCTCGTTCCCGACCGTCGATGCTGCGTTCCCGGTGCGCTTCACGGTGCCCGCGCTCGGCGTCGACGTCTCGTGGGCGTCCGCCGACGATGTCGGACCGATCACCGTCGAGGGTGTCGAGCCGTGGAGCGCCGAGCTCCCGACGCTGTACGACGCGACGCTGTCCACCGGGACCGCAGCCGGTGGGAGCGCCGGCGGTGAGACCGTGTCGCTGCGTCTCGGCTTCCGCACCGTGTCGATCGAGGGCGATCGGTTCCTGGTGAACGGCGAGCGCGTGGTGTTCCACGGTGTGAACCGGCACGAGACCCACCCGGTGCGCGGTCGGGTGTTCGACGAGGAGCACGCACGCGCCGACATGGCGCTCATGAAGCGGAACAACGTCAACGCCATCCGGACGTCGCACTACCCGCCCCACCCCCGCGTGCTCGACCTCGCCGACGAGCTGGGCTTCTGGGTGATCCTGGAGTGCGACCTCGAGACGCACGGGTTCATCTTCACCGGCTGGGTCGGCAACCCGTCGGACGACCCGGCCTGGCGCGAGGCGTACCTCGACCGCATCGCGCGGACCGTCGAGCGCGACAAGAACCACGCGTCGATCGTGATGTGGTCGCTCGGCAACGAGTCCGGGACCGGCCGCAACCTCGCCGCGATGTCGCAGTGGGTGCACGACCGCGACGACGAACGTCCGGTCCACTACGAGGGCGACTACACGGGCGCCTACACCGACGTGTACTCGCGCATGTACCCGTCGCTGCAGGAGACCGAGTCGATCGGCGGCGGTCCGGCAACGCCCCTGCTCGGCTGCGGCCCGGCCGAGGCGGCTCGCCAGCGGTCGAAGCCGTTCATCCACTGCGAGTACGTGCACGCGATGGGCAACGGACCCGGCCAGATCGCCGAGTACGAGGCCCTCGTGGACAAGTACCCGCGCCTGCACGGTGGTTTCGTGTGGGAGTGGCGGGACCACGGGCTGCTCGCGCACACCCCCGACGGACGGCCCTACTACGCGTACGGCGGCGACTTCCACGAGGTCGTCCACGACGGCAACTTCGTGATGGACGGCCTGGTGCTGCCCGACGACACCCCGACGCCGGGGCTGGCCGAGTTCGCGGCCGTCGTGGCGCCGATCCGGCTGTCCGCATCGGACACCACCGTGCTCATCGAGAACCGGTACCACTCGGCCTCGACCGCGGGACTGCGGTTCCACTGGACGCTGTCCCGGAACGGCGTGGTGGAGCACGAGGGCCGGTTCACGCCGGGCGTCGTCGCGGCGCGGTCCTCGGCCACGGTGCCGGTGCCGGACGAGGTGCTCGAAGCCGCGACCGCGACGCTCGCCCCCGGTGACGAGCTGTGGTTCGACGTCACGGCGGAACTGGCGGGGCCGACCGCGTGGGCGGACACCGGCCACGTCCTGGCACGCACCCAGACGCTGGTCGCATCGCGCGAGGCGGACGTGCCACGGGCCTCCGGTCAGGGGTGGGACGGCGACCGCCTCGGCGACGGGACGTTCTCGGCCCGCGGTGACCTGGTGTCCTGGAAGGGGCACGAGGTGGCCGGGCCGCGACTCGAGCTGTGGCGCGCACCGACCGACAACGACAGTCTGGCGTCGCAGGGCGGGTACGAGACGGCCGACCCGGTGCTGACGCACGGCGTGGGCGACCCGGACGCTCCCCCGTCGGCCACACGCTGGCGCGAACGTGGTTTGGACCGGCTCACGCACCGGCTCGTGTCGGTGTCGCGGACGGACTCCGGGCTCGAGCAGCGGGTCCGCGTCGCGGCGGCGAACAGCGGGTGGGGCGTCGACGTCACGCACCGCTGGACCCTGACGGACGCCGGGCTGCTGCTGCAGACCGACGCGGTGCCGTTCGGCGCGTGGGACGTCACGTGGCCACGGATCGGGGTGCGGTTCGACCTGCCAGCGTCCCTGGCCGACTCGGACGCGTCGTGGTTCGGCACGGGGCCGCTCGAGTCGTACGCGGACTCGTCGCACGCCGCCCGCGTCGGACGCTTCTCGGCACCGGCGCGGTCGCTCGGCGTCGAGTACTCGATGCCGCAGGAGACCGGGCACCGGCCGTCGCTGCGCGAGCTGTCGGTCGGGCCGTTCACCGTGTCGACCGTCGGCTCGCAACGTGCGGGGTTCACCCTGTCGCCGTGGACCGCGCAGCAGATCGATCGCGCGATGCACCCCTACGAGCTGCCGGTGTCGGAGCACCTGTACCTGTACCTCGACGCCGCGCAGCACGGCCTGGGGTCGCGGGCGTGCGGCCTCGACGTGCTGCCGGAGCACCAGCTCTGGCCGCAGGCGTTCTCGTGGAGCGTCGTCCTCGGCTGAGCACAGCCCGGAAGTCGTATATCTGATACATATTCCTTGCGCCCGTGTCGGGCGTCCGGAAGGGTCTTCTCCACCAGCAGAGAGGACCCCATGCACAGCACTCCCGGGCGCGCCGTCGCGAGCGCCGCCCTGACCGCCCTCGTGGTGGTCGGCGGCGGCCTCGCGACCGCGGTCGCCACGACGTCCCCCGCGCACGCGGTCGCGCCGTTCCCGGTCACCGACCCCTTCGTCGGACTGCCGGTCGGCACGACGATGCCCGCCGGCTGGACCCGGATCGCGACGGACGACGGACAGGCAGCGATCGTCGACCACGGCGCCGCCGGACGGTGGCTGCGGCTGACCGACGACACGAAGCGGGTGAGTTCCGCCGTCTACAACGAGTCGCCCTACGACTCGAGTCACGGGCTCACGGTCGAGTTCGACCAGCGGATGTGGAGCACGACGGACACCGGGTACGCCGACGGGATCGGGTTCTTCCTGCAAGACGCCGCCGTCCCGCTCGACGCGATCGGGCCCGTCGGTGCCGGCCTCGGCTACCACGACGGCACCCGCCCCTGCGAGGAAGGCCTCGACGGCGGGGTCGTCGGGATCGGGTTCGACCGGTTCGGCAACTTCGCGCGTCCCGACGTCGTCCCGAACGCGATCACCGTCCGGGGTCCGGAGCGCGAGTGCTACCCGGTCCTCGCGACCACCGGGGACCTCGGCGACGGGTTCCTCGAAGACCGCGAGACCACGGCCGAGGCGGCCACGCACCGCCACGTGCAGATCGATCTCCTGCCGAGCGACGCCGGCGGGATCCGGGTGCTCGTCGCGATGTCCGAGCCGACCGACCCCGGCGCCGACGCGGGCGAGCTGCGCGAGGTCGTCAGCGCCGACCTCCCCGCCACGGCGCTGCCGGAGCAGGTGCGGTTCGGCTTCAGCGCCTCGACCGGTGGCCGGACGCAGTTCCACGAGATCCGGAACCTGCGGGCGACGCAGCCGACCGACGTCGTCACGACCGCCCACACGCTGACGAACGCGCCGGTCACCCCCGGCGAGGACGTCACGTTCGAGCTGCGGTCGGTGAACGACGGGCCGGCGACGATCGGCGGAGCGGTCGACGCCGTCGCGCGCACGGTGGCGGTGACCGAGGGACTGCCGCTGACGGACGTGCGGTGGACGTGCCGTGCGGAGGCCGGGGCGACGTGCGGCGCCGCTGCGGGACAGGGTGCGGTCGCCGCCGCCTGGTCGGGCCCGCCCGGTGGTGCGGTCACGATCGCGGTGCGGGGGACGGTGCCGGTGACGACCCGCTCCGGCCTCCACACGATGCCCGTCGAGAGCGTCACGGACTTCACGACCGACCGCCTCGACGCAGCCCGCCCCGCGATCGCGCTCGACGGTTCGGTGACCGACGTCGACCTGTCGAACAACGCCGACCGGACCGCGTTCGAGGTCGTCCTGCCCGAGGCCGTCGCGGTCGACGACGAGGGCACGACGAAGCAGGGCGAGCCGGTGACGATCGACGTCCTCGGGAACGACCCGCTCGACGGGAGCTCGGCGGACCCGGACTCGCTGCGCTTGAGCGGCGACGGGATCGAGGGGGCGGAACTCTCGGCGGACGGCAAGCGGCTCAGGGTCCCCGGCGAGGGCGTCTGGACGGTCGAGGGCGTGCAGGTGACGTTCACCCCGGAGTCGTCGTTCTCCGGACCGGCGACGGCGGTGCGGTACCAGGTGACGACGCACGCGGGGCAGACCGTGGTGGCGGTCGTCCGGGTCGTGGTGGAGCCCGTCGAGTCGGTGGTCGTGCCGCCGACACCGGACCCGGGCTCGGGCTCGGGACCGGGGGACGGCTCGGGCGCGGGGGCCGGCTCGGGCGCGGGGCCGGGCGCTGCCTCAGGCGCTGGTGACCGCGGGGCGTCCGACGCCGTGGCCGAGCGGGCGAGCGCGCGGGGAGTGCTGGCGTACACGGGCGTGTCCGGGCCGGCCGTCTTCGTCGCCGGGGCCGTGGCGGCGCTGCTGCTCGCCGTGGGTGCGTGGGTGCTGCTCGCGCGGCGGCGCGCCGTGGCCGCGCGCTAGCCGCCGGCGGCTCGCCGCGAGGCGGCGCGGCTCGCACAACGGAAGTCACCTCGAACCAGGCGGAAGCGTGGTTCGAGGTGACTTTCGTCGTGCGCCAGCCGCGCGCGAGCCAGCCCACTGCGCAGGCAGAGGGAGGTTCCGCGGCGTTCGTGACCGTTCTGGTTCGCGATTCCCGGGTTTCACGAACCAGAACGGTCAGCGAGCCCGAAAGATGCGCGCGCACCGGCGGAGACGAGCGACGAACCGCCTGCGCCTGCGCCTGCGCTCGCGCGCTACGCGCTCAGCGCCGGGATCGCCGCCGGGTCGGACGCATCGAGGAACTCCGTCAGCCGCTCGGGCTCGCCCGGCTCCTCGATCGCCGAAGCCGCCCGCCGCAACGCGAACAGCGCCCGCAGCACGCCCCGGTTCGGCTCGTGCGACCACGGCACCGGCCCGGCACCGCGCCAGCCCGCCTTCCGCAGCGCATCGAGCCCACGGTGGTACCCCACCCGCGCGTAGGCGTAGGACTCGAGAGTCGCCCCACGCTCCCACGCCTCGTCGGCGAGCAGCGCCCACGCCAGGCTCGACGCCGGGTGCGACACCACGACGCTCGCGACGGGAGCATCGGCGGCGAGGGCGGCGGTCACCTCCGGCTCGGCGGGCAGGAGCGTCTCGGGGTTCGCGGTCGGGTTCGGCAGCAGGTTCTCCGGCATGCCCCCAGCCTGTCACGGCTCGAGGGCCTTGCGCGGCGCGAGACTCCCGGCGTACCGTGGGCGGGTCCTCGTCGTCATCGCGAGGCCACCGGTGCGGGACGACCGACCGGCGGTGCGGATGGCGGTCACGCAGGGCTCCCCGACGGAAGTGGACGAATTGCTGTCGATCACCGGATCTGCTCAGCCCTCGCGCTGACACCGTGATCATCGCGCCCCGTCGGGCGCTCCGCCCTCCCGTGGCGGGTCCGGTGTCGTGCGCCCAGCATCGACCACCGGGGAGGCACCCGTATGCCCATCAGTCCGTCCGTCGTCCTGAACGACGTCAGTTTCGCCTGGCCCGACGGCACCGTCGCGCTCAGCCACCTCACCACCGCCTTCGGCCGTGGCCGGACCGGCCTGGTCGGGAGGAACGGTGCCGGCAAGTCGACCCTCGTCCGGCTGGTCACGGGTCGGCTCCACCCCACGTCGGGCACCATCACGACGTCCGGCCCCGTCGACCACCTGCCGCAACGCCTGCAACCGCAGAACGACGACGCGGTCGCCGACCTCCTGCGCATCCGTCCGACCCTGACGGCCCTCCGCGCGATCCTCGGCGGTGACGCCGCTCCGGAGCACTTCGACGCGGTGGGCGACGACTGGGACCTCGAGGAACGTGCGGCTGCGGCGCTCGACGGTATCGGCCTCGGCATCGGCGCCGACCTCGAGCGTCCGGTGAGCACCCTGTCCGGAGGCCAGGCCGTCCTCGTGGCGGTCGCCGGCATCCGGCTGCGGAGGCTCCCGATCGCGTTCCTCGACGAGCCGACGAACAACCTCGACCGTCGTGCGCGGAGCATGTTGCTCGACATGGTCGACGACTGGCCGGGCACCCTCGTCGTCGTCAGCCACGATCGCGAGCTCCTGGAACACGTCGACGAGGTCGCCGAGCTCCGCGCGGGCGGCATGACCGTGTTCGGCGGGACCTTCAGCGCGTTCGAGGAGCACCTCTCGGTGCAGCAGGCCGCCGTCGAACGCGAGGTCCGGGTCGCCGAGCAGCGACACCGCACCGAGAAGCGGCAGCGCATCGAGGCCGAGACGAAGATCGCCCGTCGGGCCCGGTCCGGGGTGAAGGCCGCCGAGGGGATGCCGAAGATCTTCGCGAACGAGATGCGGAAGCGCGGCGAACAGACCGCCGGGCGGCTCCGCACCGGGTACGCCGAGGACGAGGCCGCCGCACTCGCCACCAAGCGCGAGGCGGAGGGACGGTTGCGCGCGGACGAGTCCATCCACGTGACGCTCCCCGACCCGGACGTGCCGGCGTCGCGGCAGATCGCGACCATCACGCTGCGCGGGCGGGCGACGATCGTGCGGGGCCCGGAGCGCATCGCGGTCGCCGGGGACAACGGCGTCGGCAAGACGACGCTGCTCGAGCATCTCGTCGGGGTCCCCGGCGCGCGGGCGCATCCGTTGCCCGACACGACTGCGGTCCCGCACGTCGACCGCATCGGCTACCTGCCGCAGCGGAAGGACTCACTCGACGACGCGCTGTCGGTGCTCGAGAACGTCCGGCGGGATGCCCCGCACGTCCCGCCGGCGGAGGTGCGGAACCGGCTGGCGAAGTTCCTGGTCCGTGGGGACACCGTCGACCGCCCGGCCGGCGCGCTCTCGGGCGGGGAGCGGTTCCGGGTGGCGCTGGCGAGCCTCGTGCTCGCGGATCCCCCGCCGCAGCTGCTGGTGCTCGACGAGCCGACGAACGACCTCGACCTGACGAGTGTCGACCAGCTCGTGGACGCGCTTCGGGCGTACCGCGGGGCCCTCGTGGTGGTCAGTCACGACGAGACGTTCCTCGACCGCCTCGACCTCACCACCCGCATCGAGCTCCGCTGACCAGGGTCGGTCGCGGCACCCCGGGTCGTCCGCACGGAACGGTGGGACGACGAATGCCCCGGCCGACTGGTCGGGGCATTCGTCGGACTGCTACTCCGCGGTCAGGGTGAAGGTGACGTCGTCGACCCCTGCGCTCTTGAGGGTGCGCGTGAAGGTGTCGGCCGTGATGGCGGCGCCGGTGACGTAGGACCACTTGCCCTCCGCATTCGCCGTGACGTCCATCAGCCACTTCGATCCGCTGTGCACACCGATGCGAGCGCCGGCGGGGCGGTGCCTTCCACGAGCTGCTTCGTCCCCTTCGCGAACGTTGCGGTCGACACCGTCAGCCCGGCAGCGTCGACCTTCTCGGCAGTGAGGACGAAGGTGACGTCGTCCTGCCCCGCGGTCTTCAGCGTTCGGGAGAAGGTGTCGGTCATGATCGCGGAACCGGTCGTGTACGACCAGGCACCGTTCTGGTCGGCCGTGACGTCCATCAGCCGCTTGGTCCCGCTGTAGACATCGACCCGTGCGCCAGCGGGAGCAGTGCCTTCGATCACCTGCTTCTGGCCCGCGACGAAGCTGGTCGTGGACACCGTCAGCGGAGTCACCTCGGCCTCTGCCTCGGCGGAGACGGCGGTGGCGGTCACCTTCTGCGACCCGAGGTGGAAGGTCACGTCGAAGCGCTCGAGCTGCGTGGACAGGGTGATCCCACCGGCGTGGAAGCGACCGTCGGCACCCGCCCGGACACCGACGAGGGCGACCGGCGTCCCCTGAGCGGCGTCCTGGGGGACACCCGTGATCACCAGATCGGCGTTCGGAGCGGCCGTGCCCGTGAGGACGAGCTTCCCGCCCGGCGTGAAACGGATCGGGTCGACGACGATCGGTACCTCGTCACCCGCCTCGTGGGTCGGGAGCAGGGTGACCCGGGCGCTGTGCTGGCCGTCACCGACCACCACGGAGAACCGCCCCTGAGCAGCGCCGGGGCTCGTCAGGGACCAGGCACCAGTGGCGTCGGCCGTTGCGGTCTCGACACCGGAGCCGCCGGGCAGGTTCATGACGTGGATCTCTTCGCCTGCGGCAGCGGTCCCGGAGATGGTCACGCGTTCGCCGGAGACGAAGGACTGGACCGCATCCACCGCGAACTGCGCTTCGGTGGCGTGCTGGGACGCCGAGGACGGCGCAGCAGAGGCGGCGGACGAGAACCCGACCGGGGCGAGGAGCGCCGCGCAGAGCGCTGACGCGACGGCAGTGCGTTTGACGAAGCTGTTCATGATCATCCTTCCGCGCGACGATCGCGCACTGAAATACGATACATGAACATTTCAGCTTGTCCCTGGGTGTCAGCGCCGCCGCGTCGGCCGGATCGCCAGCGACTCGATCGTGCCCCGCTCCGGCAGGTCGACGACGGTCCGGACGGCGTCGGCCACGTCCGAGGGCGCGAGGTAGTAGTCGGTGTCGTAGTCCTCGCCGAGCTTCTCGGTCAGCGCCCGCTGCATGTCCGAGTCCGTCCGGCCCGGGTGCACGCTCGACACCCGGACGCCGTTCGCCCGTTCCTCTTCCCGCAGGGCATCGGCGAACGCCCGCAGCGCGAACTTCGACGCCGCGTACACGCCACCTCCGGGGCCGGAGTGGAACCCGGACCCGCTGTTGATCGGCACGACGATGCCGTGCGCCGCGCGGAGGGCCGGGAGCGCGAGCCGCGTCAGCTCGGCGACCGCGAACACGTTCGTGGCGAAGACCTGCTCCCACACCTCGCGCGGGGTGTCCGCGACGGTCGTGCCCTGCTCGACCCCGGCGGAGTGCACGAGGACGTCGAGACGCTCCGGCAGCGGCGGGAACTCGCCCGCGCCGAGGTCGCCCACGAACGGCGACGCGCTGGGCAGCTCGGCGACGAGCGCGTCCACGGCGGCGGCGGTCCGGCCGCCGACGAGCACGTGGTGCGTGCGTCCCAGGTCGAGCGCGATGGCCCGGCCGATCCCACGGGTCGCGCCCGTGACGAGTGCGGTCGGACGGACGGGAGGCGCGGTGTCGGTCATGCGCACCACCCTACGGAAGCCGCGGTGCGGCCCGGCGACGACGTCGGGCCGTCCACACGGCGACCGCGGCGGCCGCCGCCAGCACGACGAGCACGACCACGCCCCACGGCGACCCCGCGAACGCCGCGAGCACCGCCCAGAACAGCGCGATCCCCACCGTCGCGTACACGAACGCCCACGCCACGCAGCCCGGGACCATCGCGATCGTGTACCGCCACCACGGCACCCGGGCGATGCCGGCGGCCGCGTTCATGATCGTCTGCAGCCCCACGGTGAGGAAGCTGACCGTGACGACGGGCAGCCCCCAGCGGTCGAGCAACGCCGAACCCCGACGGACCGCCGCAGAGTCGAGCCAGCGGCCCCAGCGGGACCGCGCCGCGCCGGTGACCGCGAGCCGTGCCAGCCAGTAGGTCGCCTGCGCGCGGCAGAGCACCACGACGAAGAGCGCGAGGACCAGCCACCAGAACGGGAGCCCCTCGAGGAAGGACGGCACGGGCGAACCGTAGCGACCCCGACCGGGAATGTCCCGTCAGCGGCGGTCGGCGTCCTCGCGGATCTTGATGCCGTCCAGGACGTCCTGCGCGCGCTTCTCGTCCTGCTTCTCGATCTGCCGGGTGTCGCGTTCGGGGAGCTGGATGTCCTCCTCCGCACGGATGCCGGCCTGCAGCTGCCGTCCGCGCTCGAGCTCTGCGTCGAACTCCGCGCCGAAGAGCAGCGCGTTGTTCGTGATCCACACCCACAGCAGGAAGACGATCACGCCACCGAGGGATCCGTACGTGGCGTTGTAGTTCGAGAAGTTCCCGACGTAGAAGCCGAACCCGACGCTGGCGACGACGAGGATCAGGATGGCCACGATCGAACCGCCGCTGACCCACCGGAACTTCGGCTGCTTGACGTTCGGCGCCCAGTAGTAGAGCACCGCGACGACGATGATCGCGATGACGAGCAGGATCGGCCACTGCACGATGCTCAGGACGGTCGCGGCGGCGTCGCCGAGCCCGATCACGTCGCCGAAGCTGCGAGCGAGCGGGCCGGACACGAGCGCGAGCAGCCCGAGGACGAGCAGGACGACGGTGAAGAGCGTGACGCCGAGCATGGTCGGGCGGAGCTTCCAGATCGGACGCCCCTCGCGGACGTTGTAGATCCGGTTCATCGCGCGGCCGAACGCGCCGACGTACCCGGAGGCCGACCACAGCGCACCGACCACACCGACGATGAACGTGATCGGCGCCGCGGGCGAGCGCACGAGTCCCTCGATGGGGTCCCGGAGCAGGCTGACGACCTGCTCGCCACCGATGTTGTTGACGAGGTCGAGCAGCGTGTCGATCGTCTTCTTCGGGTCGGACACGAGCCCGAGGATCGAGACCACGGCCAGCAGACCGGGGAAGAGCGCGAGCACGGTGTAGTAGGTCAGGCTCGCGGCGAGGTCGGTGCACTGGTCGCTGGAGAACTCGCGGAGCGTCTTCTTCAGCGTGTAGACCAGCGTGGGCTTGGTGAGGTCCGCCGGGCTGTCGGGCTTGCGGGGGTCGTCGGGTTCGGGTTTGTGCTGCTCGCGTGCCACGGGACTACCCCCTCGCCTTCAGTGCCTGCTTCGAACGCTTGGCGGCCTGCTTGCGGTTCTTCGTCGCGCGGCGCTGGACCGCGGCGATCCCGGCGCGCTGCTTGACGCGTGCGCGGTGCTGCGGGTCGCGTTCGAGCGACTCCTCGGCGGCCTTCGCACGGGCCTTGCGCCCCTTGCGTCCGGGCTGGCTCTGCTCGGCGGCGCCCGGGCCGTCGCCACCACGGGCCCCGAACGGCAGCAGCGCGGTGAAGGCCGACGATGCGGGCGGCTCGGCGAGGTGCCCGGCGGGGTTGTTCCGGATCGCGATGCCGACGATGATCGCCGCGACACCGGCTGCAGCGGTCACGCCCATCGCCACGAGCGGGGTGGGGTCGCGGTGCCAGCGCTGCTTGGTCTTCGCGATCGCCAGGCGGGTGCGCGCCGGGATGTCCGCACGACGACGGATCTCGGTCACGGTGTCCGTGATGCCCTCACGTGTGCGGACGTTCGCGAGTTCGAGCTCGGGGAGACTGTCCTTGGCCATTCCCCATTTCGTACACGCTCGGGCCGGGGTCGTGTCCAGCCCCGGGCGTGTCCCGCGCACGGCGGACGCGGCCGGCGGGCACCGCCGGTGCCGATGCCGGTCTCGCGAAAGCGACAGATCCGCGGGCCGGCCCGCCGTCCGTGTCGCGAAAGCGACAGGGTGCCACGGGAACGCGGCGGCAGACTGTCGCTTTCGCGGGGCGGGAGCGCGACCAGACGGCGGCCTGGAGGCGCGGGTCGGGCCCGCACCGCGCCTCCAGTCCGTGCCGCCGGAGCGACCGACCCGTGGGCCGGCCCGTCGTCTGTGCCGCGGAAGCGACAGGGTGCCGCGGGACCGCGGCGGCAGACTGTCGCTTTCGCGAAGCGGGCCCGTCGGGCGTCAGGACGGGACGACGACGTCCTCGGGCAGGCCCGACGCCGCGGAGCGGCCCGCCGCCTCCATCAGCGCGAGGCTCCGCAGGTTGTCGCGACCGCTCGTCGCCGGCGCGGGACCACCGGACACCGAGCGCGCGAAGGCCTGCAGCCCGCCCTGCCGGTCGGTGTGCGCCATCGTCGGCAGCTCGACCGCCTCGGCCTCGTCGTCCTGCGTCCGGCGGACCGTCACGCGGTCCCCGGCCACCGCGTTCGGCTCCCCCGAGCGGCTCGTGAACCACAGTTCGCCGTCCTCGCCCTGGATGCTCCACTCACCGGCCCAGGCCGTCCGGGGGCCGCGCGACAGCCAGCTGCCGCGGTAGCTGACCACGAGGCCGTCGTCGAGCTCGATGATCATCGAGGCGACGGCTTCGTCCTGGTACTTGCTGTACGACGGGTACGACGACTTCGCGAACACGCGGACGGCCTCGCGACCGGTGATCATCCGGAGGAGGTCGAAGTGGTGGATCGCCATGTCGTTGATCATCGCGTGCGGGAACCGGTAGTGCGGGTGCTCCTCGAACGCGAGGTCGTTGTCCCACTGCCGGAAGTCGACGTTGATCGCCGAGAGCTCGCCGACGGTGCTCGCGGCGAGCAGGTCCTGCACGACCCGGGGTGCGGGGTACCAGCGGTAGTTCTGGCTGACCTGCAGCACGAGCCCGAGCTCCTCGGCACGACGGACCGCGGTGACGGCCTCGTCCGTGGTGTTGGCGAAGGGCTTCTCGACGAGGACGTGCTTGCCGGCCTCGAGCGCCTCGAGGGCGAGCGGCACGTGCGTCACGGCGGGGGCGGTGATCACGACGGCATCGGCTTCGATCCCGGCGAGCGCCTCGGTGAGGGACGCGAACGCCGCCGACTCCGGCAGGCCGAGGTCCGACCGCACGGCGTCCAGTGTCGCCGGGACCGGGTCGACGATCCCGACCACCTCCACTTCGGTGACCTCCGGGATGGCGGTGCGGGCCCAGTTGCCGCCCCACCCTCCGAGACCGACGTGGATGATCCGGACCGTCATGCGTGCACTCCTTCGTGGCTGGCGCCCCACGACTCCCGCGGCGCGTGCGTCCAGTCTGTCAGGGCACGGGTCAGTGCGTGAACGCGTACGCGATGAGTGCCATCGTCACGATGAACCCGGCGAGGTAGTTGATCCAGAGGAACCGCTTCCACCCGGCGTTCGCGGACTCGGCGCCCGCGTCGGTGACGTTCCACCACGGCAGCACGTTGAGGGCGTACGGCACCACGACGATCGCGGCGATCGGTCCCGGGAACGCCGAGAAGAGCAGGGCGACACCGGCCACGAGGTACGCCACGAACGCCAGGCGTACGGTGGCCCGGGCGCCGATGACGGTCGCCACGGAGCCGATCCCGCCGGCCCGGTCGGCGAGGACGTCCTGCACGGCACCGAACGCGTGCGACGCCACGCCCCACAGGAAGAACGCCACGCACACGGCGACGAGCTGGCCGGTCCAGTGCGGGCCGGCGAGCGCCAGGCCGTAGATCGCCGGCGACACGAAGTGGGTGCTCGACGTGAGCGAGTCGAGGAACGGCTTCTCCTTGAAGCGCAGCCCCGGTGCCGAGTAGGCGATGACGGCGAACACGCTGATCGCGAGGACGAGCCACGACCACGGCCCGTTGCCGGACACCGCGCCGAGCACGACGAGCGCGACCAGGAACGGCACGTTCGTGACGACGACGGCCCAGAGCGTGGTGCGGTGCACGCTCTTGTCGAGCAGGGCACCCTCGACCCCGCCCTTGCGCGGGTTCCGCAGGTCGGACTCGTAGTCGAAGACGTCGTTGATGCCGTACATCGCCAGGTTGTAGGGCACGAGGAAGTACACGACGCCGACGAGGAACGCGACGAGCGAGAACCCGCCGCCGCCCTCGACGCCGACCCCGCTGCCGAGCAGGTACGCGGCGCCGAACGGGTAGGCGGTGTTCACCCAGCTGATCGGCCGGGACGACACGAACAGGGCGCGCAGGGTCGACGGCCTGGAGGCGGTGCTCGCGTTCATCGGGTCGGTTCCTCTTCGTGGGATGGCCGGGTGGGTCGGTCGAACAGGACCCACAGGCTGGGGAGCAGCACGATCGCGGCGATCGAGTACGCGAGGTCCTCGACCGGGATCGCCCCGATCTTCGCACCACTGATGAGCGCCGGGTCGTACGCCACGATCCGCAGCGTCACGATGACGTTGTCGAACACGATCGTCATGACGAGCAGGGCGATGCCGGCGACGAGCCCGGTCACGAGGGCGATCCGCCGGCCGGTCGGTGCGCGGCGGCCCCGGGCACGTGCACGTCGTGCGGCGACGACCCCGGCGGCGACGGCGACCACCGCGACCGCGGCGAAGAACGGCAGCGCGAGCAGGGCGTACGCGCCGGAGCCGGTCACGATCGGCTCCGCTCGGCCCGCCGCAGGCCCCGCGCGACGAGGGGCTGCACGAAGCCGACCAGGTTCATGGTCGTGTAGCAGAGCAGCAGGAGGAAGAAGAGCTCCTCGAGCGGGACGTCCGGCGCGAGGAGGACCCCCGTCAGCAGGTTCTGCGGCCCGATGAAGAAGATGCCGAGGGCGACCCCGAGCACGTCCCACAGCAGGAAGAACGCGACGCCGACGACCATCACGGCCGCCGCACGCCACGGCGCCCGCCAGAAGAACAGATGGAGCCGGGCGTCGAGGACGGTCATGCCGACGAGCGACACCAGCAGCCCGGCGAGGTAGAGCCCGGGCATCAGTCAGTGGCGCCGGGCCGCCGGAGCGGTGCCGGGAGCGGTTCGGTGCTGGTGTCCCCGTGGATGCGCTTGAGGAGCACCTCGGCGCTGATCAGGCACATCGGCAGCCCGATGCCCGGGATCGTCGAGGCACCGGCGTAGTAGAGCCCGTCGACCTTCGCCGAGGCGTTCTTCTCGCGGAAGAACGCGCTCTGCTTGAGGGTGTGCGCCGGCCCGAGCATCGAGCCGCTCCAGGCGTTGTAGTCGTCGGCGAAGTCCCGGGGACCGATCGTCCGGCGGACCCGGATCCGGTCGCGGAGGTCCGGCACGCCGGCACGCTCGGCGACGACGTCGATGGCGCGGTCGGCGATCCGCTCGACCTCGTAGTCGCCGGCACCGTCGATGCCGCCCTTGCCGATCGACAGGTCGGCGGGCAGCGGCACGAGGATGAACAGGTTGCTCGATCCCCGCGGGGCGACCGAGGCGTCGGTCTCCGACGGAGCGCAGACGTAGATCGACGCCGGGTCGGGGACGTGCCGGTCGGCGCCGAAGATCGCGCCGAAGTTCGCCTTCCAGTCCTCGGTGAACACCAGCGTGTGGTGCAGCAGCCCCGGCACGGGCCCGTCGACGCCGAGGTAGACGAGCACCGCGCTCGGCCCCGGATCGCGCTTCGCCCAGTGTGCGGCGGGGTACGTGCGGTGCTCCGCGTCGAGCAGCTGCAGCTCGGTGTGCCGGAGGTCGGCGGCGCTCACCACGAGGTCGGCGGGCGCCGTGTGTTGCTCACCCGCGCGGTCGCGGTGGACGACACCGGTGACGTGGCCGTCCTCGACGACGATCCGCTCGACCTTGGCGCCGGCGATGATCTTCGCGCCTTCACGGCGGGCGACGCGTTCGACGGCGGAGATGACCTCGGTGATGCCGCCCTTCGGGTAGAGCACCCCGTCGGCGAGGTCGAGGTGGCTCATGAGGTGGTACATGCTCGGCGCCGCGTACGGGCTTGTGCCGAGGAACACCGCCGGGTAGCCGAGGACCTGCCACAGGCGGCGGTCCTTGACCGCGGACTCGGCGAAGGTCGAGAGCGGCTCGATGAGGAGGCGCGCGAGCTTCGGCAGCCGTCGGAGGACGTCGGGGGCCGCGAGCTTCGTGAGGTCCTGGAAGGTCGTGTAGAGGAACCGGCGGATCGCCATCGCGTAGGTGTCCTCGGACGAGGCCAGGTACTTCCGCATCCGTCTGCCGGCGCCCGGCTCGACGGACTCGAACAGGGCGATGTTCGCCTCCCTGTCGGCGCGGAGGTCGATCGGGTCGTCGTAGCCCTCGCTGTACACGCGGTACCCGGGGTCGAGCTTCTCGAGGTCGAGTTCGGCGTCGGCCGAGGTGCCGAGCAGCTGGAAGAAGTGGTCGAACACCTCGGGCATGAGGTACCAGGACGGGCCCGTGTCGAACCGGAAGCCGTCCTGCTCCCACGACCCGGCGCGGCCGCCGAGCTGCCCACGCTGCTCGAGCACGGTCACCGAGAAGCCGTCCCGCGCGAGCAGGGCGGCGGACGCGAGTCCGCTGATGCCGCCGCCGATGACGACGGCACGTCGGGCGGGCACCTTGCGCTTGGTCGTGGTGCCGGCTTCCTTCGGACTGGAGGCGCGGGGCGGGGTCACGCCGTGCCTCCCGTCCGGTGGTGGGTCGCGCGCGACCGCAGCGGCGCACGTCCGGCGAGCACCTGCGCGGCCAGGCGGGCCTTCACCGGGTTCGGGACGCGCACCCGGGTGGTGACCAGGCGGTCGGCGGGCGTGGCGGCGATGCGGTCGTTGAGCTCCTGGAAGAGCGCGTGCGCGAGGCCGACTGCGTTCCGCGCGTCGGCCGGCAGCAGCCGGACGGTGCGGGCGGCCCGGTCGAGGTCGGACTGGACGTCGGCGACCAGTCGCTCCTTCGTCGCCTCGTCGAAGCTGCGGATGTCGACTCCCGGGAAGTAGGAGCGGCCGAGCACCTCGAAGTCGGCGTGCAGGTCGCGCAGGAAGTTCACCTTCTGGAACGCGGCACCGAGCGCTCGGGCCCCGTCGACGAGCACGGTGCCGTCGAACGTCGGCCGGCCGGCGCGGTGGACGAACGCGCGCAGGCACATCAGGCCCACCACCTCGGCCGAGCCGTACACGTAGCGGTCGAAGGACTCCTGGTCGTGCTCGGTCCGCTCGAGGTCCATCCGCATCGAGGCGAAGAACGGCCGCGTGAGCTCCGGGCCGAACCCGGTGACCCGTGCGGTCCGGGCGAAGGCGTGCACCACCGGGTTGACGGAGAAGCCGAGCGCGATCGCCCGCTCGGTGTCGGCCTCGAGCTCGTCGAGGACCGTCCGGGCGAGGTCGTGGTCGAGTCCGGCCTCGGTCGCGGGTCCGTCGACGACCTCGTCGGCGACCCGGACGAGGGCGTACACGTTGCGGATGTGCTCACGCGTGTCCTTCGTGAGCAGCCGACTGGCGAGCCCGAAGGACGTCGAGTACCGGTCGATGACGACGCCCGACGCGGCCTCGGCCGTGGCGTCGTAGAGCGGGAGCCGGGTCGTGGGACGCGACTCCGTTCGGCTGTGGCTCACCGGGCGCGCTCCACGAGTTCGGTCACGAGGGCCTCCAGGCGGTCGGCGAGGTCGTACGGCAGTCCGGCGAGCTCGGCACGGGCGAGTGCGGTGTGCTCGGCGATCCGCGATTCGGCGGCGGCCCGGGCGCCGCAGGTGACAAGGGTCGCACGGAGTTCGGCCGCGCGCTCCTCGCTGAGGTCCGGGTCGCCGAGGTACGGCGCGATGTCCGGCCAACACTCGGTCGTCGCGGCGTGGGCGATCAGCATCGTGCGCTTGCCCTCGCGCAGGTCGCCGAGGACGGTCTTGCCGGTCGTGCCCTCGTCGCCGAAGACCCCCAGCAGGTCGTCGACGATCTGGTAGGCGATCCCGATCTCGCGGCCGAAGGCACCGAGCGCCTCGATGATCGGTTCGGGGGCGCCGGCCAGCACCGCACCGGACTGCAGTGGCGCCTCGAACGAGTACACGCTCGTCTTCGCACGCTCCATCTGCAGGACCTCGTCCACCGTCGGCATCACCCCGAGGGCGAGGTCGACGTCGGTCATCTCGCCCGCGGCGCTGGCGAACACGGCCTCGTCGAGGAGCTCGAGCAGGCGGGCACGTCGGTCACCCGTGACGCCGGCCGACTCGATGAACCGGGGTGCGCCCGCGAGCGCCAGGTCGCCGGCGATGACCGCGGCGCTCATGCCGCGGTGCTCGGCGGTGGGCAGCGGCAGGCCGCCCGTCGTGCCCGTGTCGCGGAAGGACCCGGCCACGTTCGGCTGCCCGCGGCGCGACCAGTCACGGTCGATGACGTCGTCGTGCACGACGAGCGCGGTGTGCAGCAGCTCGTACGCGGCACCGACGTGCGCGGCGGCGTGCAGGTCGTCGCCGCCGAGGCCGGTGTAGGCGGTGAGGACCATGCGCGGGCGGAAGCGCTTCCCGCCCATGCTCGCCTTGCGGAGCACCCGCCAGAGTTCCCCGGACGGTCGTCCGTACCGCTCGGCGCGCGCCGACGACACGGCGAAGAAGCGCTCGAGGCAGTCGTCGACGAGCGCGAGGTCGATGTGCGCCACGGTGGCCGCTTCCTCGCTCATTGGCCTAACCTATCGATGCAGATGACGACTTTCCCTGAATCCGTGGTGCTCCTGGCCGATGACCGTACCCCGATCGGTACGGCGGACAAGTTCACGGTGCACACCGACCACACGCCCCTCCACCTGGCCTTCTCGTGCCACGTGCGGAACACCGACGGCGACGTCCTGGTGACCCGTCGTGCGCTGTCCAAGAAGACGTGGCCCGGGGTGTGGACGAACACGTTCTGCGGCCACCCCGGTCCCGACGAGTCGTTCGAGGACGCGATCGCTCGACGGGCCTCGCGTGAACTCGGCATCACCGTCCGCGACGTCGAGCTCGTGCTGCCGGACTTCCGGTACCGCGCCGTCGACGCCTCCGGGATCGTCGAGAACGAGGTCTGCCCGGTCTTCCGCGCGGTCACCGACGACGTCCCGGCTCCGGCCGACGACGAGGTCGCCGAGTACGCCTGGGTCTCCGAGGCCGCGCTGCGCGAGTCGGTCGCCGGAGCACCGTTCGCGTGGAGCCCGTGGCTCGGGTGGCAGCTCACCGAGCTCGCGACGGCCGGTCTGCACATCACCCGCTGACCCGCGCGCGCCCGCCCGCGATTGTCAGGGCGCGTCATCGACAATGGTCGGTATGACCACGACGGAACGCGATGTCGCACCGCGGGCCGGAGCCGACGCCGTGCTCGACGCACTCCGCGACGACCCGGTGATCGCCAGCGTGAAGGACGCCTCCGCGCTCGACGAGGTGCTGGCCTCCGACCGGGGCGTCGTCTTCGTGCTCTACGGCAGCGTCCTCGACGTCGCGGACATCGTCGCCCGGGCGAAGGACGCCGGCAAGACCGTGCTCGTGGACGTCGACCTGCTCGACGGCTTCGCTGCCCGGGACGTCGTCGTGACCTGGATCGCCGAGCACACCCGAGCGGACGGCGTGCTCTCCACCAAGTCGAACCTCGTGCGAGCCGCCAAGCGCGCCGGGCTCGTCGCCGTGCAGCGCTTCTTCCTCGTCGACTCGTTCTCGTACCACCAGCTCCCCCGCGTGGTCGAGCAGGCCGGACCCGACGCGATCGAGATCCTGCCCGGGTGCATGCCGCGCGTGATCACCTGGCTCCGGGACGACACCGCCGTGCCGGTCATCGCCGGCGGCCTGGTGTGCGACAAGGCCGACGTGATGGCCGCCCTCGGTGCCGGAGCGGTCGCGGTCGCGTCGTCGAACCGCGACGTCTGGGGCATGTGAGCGTTCGTTCACTTGGCTCCGCCGACTCGACGGAGTAGGGTCGGGCGTCGGTCACGGGTGTGGCCACGAGGCTGCGCACCGCGGCCGACGGACCAGCAGAAGGGCAGGTGAGGCGCGATGTCGGGTGACCATCCTCGATCGGGCCGGCCGCCCCTGACGGTCGTCGCCGTGCCCGTTCGCTGAGCAAACCCCTCCCCCCGGATCACTCCGGGGTCACTTCGCGCCTGCCTGCTCCCGAGAGGAGCACGCACATGGCACTGATCGACAACGCGATCTACGTCGAGGGACGTCGCGTCGGGTCACCGTCGACCCTGTCGCTCGCCACCGGGGGCGACCTCGCCTGGATCGGGCTCTTCCGCCCGGACGACACCGAGCTCGAGGCCGTCGCGACCGAGTTCGACCTGCACGAGAACGCGGTGGAGGACGCCCGCAAGGGACACCAGCGCGCGAAGCTCGAGCGGTACGGCGACACGCTCTTCCTGGTGCTCCGACCCGCGTGGTTCGACACCACTGCCGAGACCGTCGAGTTCGGTGAGGTGCACCTGTTCGTCGGCGACCGGTTCGTGGTGAGCGTCCGGCACGCCGAGCGTCCCGACCTGGCGGCGCTCCGTGCCCGGGTCGAGGCCGACCCGGAGTTCCTCGCCCGGGGCTCCGAGGCCGTCACCGCCGCCGTGCTCGACGAGGTCGTCGACGGCTACGCCCCCGTGGTCGAGATCCTGCAGGACCACGTCGACGCCATCGAGGACCAGCTGTTCGCCGGGCAGGTCGACCCCGGCGTCTCGAAGCGGATCTACCAGCTCCTCAGCGAGGTCCTGGCCTTCCAGCGCGCCACGAAGCCGGTTCCCGCGATGGTGAAGGGGCTGCTCCGCGGCGCCGACAAGTACGGCGTCGACGACGAGGTCCAGCACCGCCTGCGGAACGTGCTCGACCACGCACTGCGGGTCACCGAGCGGGTGGACTCGTTCCGGGCCCTGCTCGAGAACGCCCTGACGCTGCACGCGACCCTGGTGTCGCAGGAGCAGAACGAGGCGATGCGCCGCATGACGAGCGCCAGCCTCGCGCAGGGCGAGGAGAGCCGGCAGCTCGCACGCGCCGCGCACCGGCAGGGCGAGGAGGTCAAGAAGATCTCTTCGTGGGCGGCGATCCTCTTCGCCCCGGGACTCATCGCGGGGGTCTACGGGATGAACTTCGACCACATGCCCGAGCTCCACTGGCGGTACGGCTACCCGGTCGCGATCCTCGGGATGCTCGCCCTGATGGGCGTGCTCTGGGCGATCTTCCGCAAGCGCAACTGGCTCTAGACGGACGCAGCGACGGACGGTCGCAGCGACGGACGGGAGGCGCGGTGCCAGCTGGCACCGCGCCTCCCGTCCTCCGAGCGGTCGCGTCGCACCCGTCAGCCGACGATGGCCGCCGTCCGCCGGTAGACCTCGTCGGTGTGCGCCGTCACGTCCGCGTGCACGGCACGCAGCGCGTCGTACACCGCCGCGGTCGACGGGTCCGGCGTGAAGCGGTCCCGCTCGACGACCATCGCCGCGGCCGCAGCCTCGAACGACGGGTGCACCCCGGTCGCGACCGCCGCGCAGATCGCCGCCCCACGCCCCGCAGCGCTGTCGCCCACCACACGGATGGTCGGCGCCTGGAACACGTCCGACATGATCTGCATCATCAGGTCGGACGACGAACCACCGCCGGAGACGACCACCCGGCGGTACGCCGTCCCGAGCTCGGCGGCCATGGCATCCCCGCGGTCGCGCATCGTCATCGCGATGCCCTCGAGGATCGACCGGTACACGTGCGCCCGGCCCTGCCGTCCGTCGAACCCGAGGATCGAGCCCTTCCGGAACGTCGCGTCGGCCGGCGCGAGCCAGTCCAGGACGGTCAGCAGCCCGTCCGAGCCCGCGGGGACGTCGGCGGCCTCGCGGCCCAGTCGGTCCTCGGCGCGCTCGCCCGCCGCGTCGGCCGCTGCCGCGAAATCCGGCCCGAGCAGGTCGCGGAACCAGCTCACGGTCCACATGCCGCGACGGATGCCGCCGGACTCGTAGAGGTAGCGGCCCGGCTCCGAGCCGAAGTTCGTCCAGAAGTCGGACGCCCCGTCGATGTTCCGCTCGCCGACCGACATGCCCGCGATGTAGGTGCCGAGTGACACGAGGAGCGTCGTCGGGTCGAGGAGTCCGCAGCCGAGGGCCTCCACGGCCTTGTCGTTGGCCGTCGCGACCACCGGCAGGCCGACCGGGAGGCCCGTGGCCGCCGCGGCCTCGTCCGTGACGGTGCCGAGGACCTCGCCCGGCGCGACGAGCTCGACCAGCTGGTCGCGTCGCATGCCGGTCGCGGCATACGCCGCTTCGTCCTCGCTCCACCGCCAGGTGTCGGTGTCGATCGGCCAGACGCCCTGGTAGTTGGCCGCGGTGTCCCGGAAGGCCCCGGTGAGCCGGTGCGTGACGTACCCGGAGGACGTCGTGACGTACGCCACGTCGTCCTGCTCGGCGACGAAGGGCGCGCCGACGCGGGCGTCCATCCAGCTCAGGACCGGCTGGGCGAGCGACCCGTCGGCGCGGAGCACCGCCCGGCAGAACCGGATCGTGCAGAGACCGACGCCGACGATCTCGGACGGGTCGCCCGGGAACGCCTCCATCGCGATCCGGCACGCCGCCGCGATCGAGTCCCAGAGATCGTCGTCCGGGTGCTCGACCACTCCAGGTGCCGGCGTGTGGTTCGGCCGCAGCGGCACACGCCCCTCGGCGACGACCCCGCCCCGCTCGTCGAAGACCGTGACCTTCGACGACTGCGAGCCGTTGTCGATGCCGACGAGGTACCTGGTCATGCGCCGGTGCGCCCGCTCGTCGCGCGACCGAACGTGGTGTCGGGGTCGGCCGCGGCCGGCTGGATCGCGCCCGGCTCCGGGAAGATCGTGCCCTTGTTCATGATGCCCTTCGGGTCGAACTGCGCCTTGAGTCCCTGCATGATCGCGAACGCCGAGCCGTGCTCCTCCTCGACCCAGGGGGTGCGGTACTTGCCGACACCGTGGTGGTGGACCATCGACCCACCGTGGCGCAGCGCCTCCTCGACGATGATCGCGTTGAGGGGGATGTGGTACTTCTCGATCTCCTCCTCCGGCGAGCAGTCGATGCGGTAGTCGTACACGAAGTACATGTTCGTGCCGGTCTGGTAGCTGTGCGACGAGTGGCCGCCGAGCATCGTCAGGTCGCCGGCGTACGGGTACTCCTCGCGGATGCGGCGCATCACCGCGTCGTACACGTCGCCGACCGCCGACCAGTCCGCCGAGACCTCGGTCGTGTAGCCGAGCTGCTTGTCGCGCAGCATGACGGCCTTCTCGGCGTCGATCTTGTCCTGACCCCAGTTGAGGTTGTCGAACCACGCCTCGATGAGCGCGGGGTCGACCTGCTCGTGCGGGTGCTGGGCGAGGACGCGCTGGATCTCCTCCGAGGTCGCACGGACGATGCCGGCGGGACCCTCGGCGACGAACACCACGACGCACTTGTCCTTCGAGAAGTGCGAGAAGTGCTGGTTGGCGTCCTCCGGCGAGTACAGCCGCACGACCGAGGGGTGGAAGCCGTTCGTGATGACCTCGCGCAGGATCGCGACGCCCGTCCGCATGTCGTCGACGAGCGCGCCGTGGAACTCGTTGTTCTCGGGCTGGTACTTGAAGAGCTTGACGGTGACCTCGGTGATGACGCAGAGCGCACCCTCGTTGCCGATGACCACGTGGCGGATGTCCGGGCCGGCCGAGCGGCGCGGGACGGCCTTGATGCGACGGACCTTCCCGCCGGGGAACACGGCCTCGAGCCCGACGACCATGTCCTCGATCGCGCCGTACAGGGTGGAGAACTGCCCGATCGAACGGGTCGCGACGAGGCCGCCGTACTGGGCGAGCGGCTTCGACTGCGGCGAGTGGCCGGTGGTGAGGCCCTGCAGGCGGAGCTCGTCCTCGAGGCGCTGGAGCGGCACACCGGCCTGCACCGTGACCTGCATGTTCTCCGGGTCGATCTTCAGGACGGCGTCCATCCGCGAGCAGTCGAGCACGATCGTGTCGACGACGCTCGTCTCGAGGCCGCCCTCGGTACCGGTGCGACCGGTGCGCGGGACGATGTTGACGAGGTTGTCGTCCGCGAACGCCAGGATCGCGGCGACGTCCTCGGTGGACTCGGCGTTGACGATCGCGACGGGGGTCGGGGCGTCGTGGATGCCGTGGACGGACTGGTACTTCTTGAACCGGTCGACGCTGGCGTCCTTGAGGTGCTGCTCGTCCGTGTCGATCTGTTCGGGGCGGACGATGCCGGCGAGACGCTGCAGGATCTCGGCCCGGTCGAGGGTGGCGATCGAGTCGATCATGGTGGTGAGCCCTTCGTTGGTGTGTTTCGTTGCTCTGGTCTGGTGGTCTGTTCCCAGGAGGCGCGTGGCGGCGCCGTCACGCACCTCCTGTCCGTCGTCAGCGGACGAGGTACCCGCCGTCGACGGTGAGGGTGTGGCCGTTCACGTAGTCGGATGCGCGCGAGGCGAGGAAGACCGTCGCGCCCATGAGGTCGGCGACGTCGCCCCAGCGCCCGGCCGGGATGTGGTCGAGCACGCGCTGGTTCGTCTCCGGGTCCGACCGGGTCTGCTCGGTGATCTTCGTGGCGAAGTACCCGGGCGCGATCGCGTTCACCTGCACGTTGTGCTGCGCCAGCTCGTCGCAGTACGCCTTCGTGAAGCCGACGATCCCGTGCTTGGTCGCGGCGTACGCGGGCGACCACTGTCCGCCGAGGAACGCGAACAGCGACGCGATGTTGATGATCTTGCCCGAGCCCTGCGCGACGAAGTGCTTCGCGACGGCGTGCCCGAGGGCGAACGGCGCGGTGAGGTTCACGGCGATCATCGGGTCCCACTTCGCGCGGTCGAACGCCTCGACGTCGTCGAGCAGGCAGATGCCCGCCGAGTTGACGAGCACGTCGACCCCGCCGAGCCGCTCCGTGCACGCGTCGACGATGCGCGTCGGGGCGTCGGCGGCGGTGAGGTCGACCTCGAGGAACGCGTACCGGCGTCCCTCGCCCTCGACGAGCGCCCGGGTCGTGCCGTCGTCGTCGACCACGCTCGGCACGAACACGTCGGCGCCGGCCTTGGCGAGGGCGAGCGAGAACGCCTGGCCGAGGCCCGAGTTGCCGCCGGTGACGATCGCACGCTTGCCGGCGAGCGAGAACAGGTCCATCGAGAAGTCGCGGATGTCCATGGGGTGAGGGGTCCTTTCGAGGTGGGTCAGGCGGCGACGACGACGTCGGGTGCCGGGCGGTTCCGCAGTTCGCGTGCACGGACGCGCATGGTGAGGGTGGTGAGCAGGAAGCCGAAGACGGCAGCGGCGAGGAGGACGGCGAACATGGTCGTGTAGCCGCCGCCCTGCGAGGGCACGCCGTTCGCCGGGTCGCCGACCCACCACGCGCCGAGGGCGGGGAGGAAGGCGTCCGGCAGGTAGGCGATGCCCGAGGCGAGCCCGATCACGCCGCCGCGCTGGGCGAGCGGGACCTCGACCTCGCCGACCTGCGCCCAGTAGATGCCGCGCGAGGTGAACACCGCGAGGCACATCACGATCATGAGCACGACGGCGATCCACACGAGGGCGGGGTCGTGCGGCAGGAGCAGGAAGCCCACGGCGCTGATCGCCGCGACGACGAACGCCCACCGGAGGAACGCCGGCGACGACTTCGTCCACCGGTCGACGAGCACGCCGCCGACCGGGCCGCCGACGATCTGGAACACGTACGTGCGGACGACGCCGATCGCCCCGAGGAGCACGACGGGCACCGCGAAGCCGTCCTGCAGCAGCGGCGTGAGGTAGCCGAGCAGCGTGTAGAAGCAGTACATCGCCATGATCGAGAAGCCGATGAGCCAGGTGTACTTGTTGCGGGCGGCGGCCCCGAGCTCCCGGAGCGACACGGCCTGGCGTCCGACCTGGCCGAGGGCGTCCCGGTCGGTGCGGACGACGACCAGGACGAGCACGGCGAACACCAGGCAGAGCACGCCGTAGATGCGCATCACCCAGAGGACCCCGCCCGTCTCGGCGATCGCGGCGGCGACGATGGCGGCGCCGACGAAGCCCACGACGGTCGACGTGATGCCGCGGACGCCCTCGAGCCAGCCGAAGAGCTTGCCCTGCTCGTCGGCGGTCCCGAGCATCGAGACGAGCTTCACGAGCGACGACCAGTACAGCCCCATGCCGAGGACGGCCATGAGCACGTGGGCGACCACGATGCCGGTCTCACCGGGCACCGTCGACAGCCAGAGGTCGACGATCCCCATCCCCGCGAGCGCGATCACGATGAGCGCCTTCGGCGAGAAACGGTCGGCGAACCAGCCGCCGCAGAAGTACATGAGCACGGCGACGGCGCCGAAGACCGACGTGATCTCGCCGTAGCGCTGGATGGTGAGGTCGAGCGCGTGCGCGGTGTCCGCGAGGAACACGAACCGGATGTAGGCGACCTGGAAGATCACGCCGCCGGTCATCGACAGGACGATGAAGCTCGTCAGTCTGCGGGCCTTGGTCAAGACCACTCCTTCGTGGTGGATGGGGTTCGGTGGACGCAAAAAAGAGAACAGCGACACCCCAGCGCTGGTGCGCTGCGGGTGTCGCTGTTCTCTGAGGTCTGGAGCGACTGCCGTCCTCGGGCGGACGGCCGATCTGCAGTTGTGCGTTCCGGTACGGGCGATATGCCGGATACGACGTGAACCGTACCCCACCGGATCGGGAAACGACAACTCAGGTGGCGTGGATGCCGGAGGCGTGCATAATGATCTGGCTCGGAATGTGAACGTGCACATGGGCGTGCCACGGCCCCGGGCAGGAAACGAGTAGCAATGGCGTCGACGCGGGCACAGCAACCGCGGTCGCCCAGCATCCGCGACGTCGCGCGGGTTGCCGGTGTGTCCCACCAGACGGTGTCTCGGGTGCTCAACAACTCGGACGCGATCCGGGCCGAGACCCGCGACCGTGTCCTCGCGGCGATGGAACAGCTGCAGTACCGGCCGAACCGCGCCGCACGGGCACTGGTCACCAGCCGGACGCGGACGATCGGTGTGCTCACCGCGCAGCGCTCGCACTACGGGCCGGCGGTGACGATGCAGGCGATCGAGGACGCCGCGGTCAGCCGCGGGTACTCCGTGACGACGGCGAACATCGCCGAGCCGACCGACACCGCCGTCCGCGACGGCCTCGGGCACCTGCTCGACCAGGACGTCGAGGGGATCGTGGTCATCGCGCCGCAGCAGCGGGTGTTCGACCTCATCGAGGAGCTCGGGATCCGGACGCCGTACGTCACGATGCGCTCGAGCGTCGGCGAGGACCCGACCGCGCTCTGGGTCGACCAGATGGAGGGCGCCCGGCTCGCGACTGCGCACCTGCTCGACCTCGGGCACGAGTACGTCCGGCACATCGCCGGTCCGCAGGACTGGATCGAAGCGGACGCCCGGATGCAGGGCTTCCTGCGCGAGATGTCCGACCGCGACATGCCCGTCGTCCCGCCGATCCTGGGCGACTGGTCCGCCGACTTCGGGTACCACGCCGGCCGGGAGCTCCTGCGTTGGCGGGACTGCACCGCGATCTTCTGCTCGAACGACGCGATGGCGCTCGGGGTGGTGCACGCCGCACGCTCGTACGGCCTCGACGTCCCCGGGGACCTGTCGGTGGTCGGTTACGACGACATCCCCGAGGCGAAGCACTTCTGGCCGCCGCTCACGACCGTGCAGGTGGACTTCGCCGAACTCGGCCGGCGGTGCGTGGACCTGCTCCTGCCCGGCGACGACGACGCCGTCCTCCGGCCGATCGACATCGTGCCCCAGCTCGTGGTGCGCGGCTCCACGGGCGCCCCGCGCAAGCGCTGAGCGCGGCGCGGGCGCGCGCGCGCCGCGGCTTCGTGAGCAGAAATGGTCGGGTCGGGCAACGCGACCCGACCATTTCTGCTCACGAAGCGGCGCGGGCGCGGCCCCGCGGGGCGGGCGCGGCCCTACGGGGCGGGCGCGCGCGTGCGCGGACGGGAGGCGCGGGGCGGCGCCGACCCGCGCCTCCAGGCCGTCATCGACCCACCCGGGTACCCCAACGCGGGGGACGTGCGGTGCCCGGTTCCGCCAGATCACGCGGCCCGTTACACAAACGCGACCAAACCGAATTGACAGGCGCGCCGATCGCGTGCGTAGTATTACCTCCGTTCCGCCGATGTGAACGGTCACATGACCGTCACGACACGGGACTCCGGACGCGACAACGAAGTCCACACAGGCCTCCTGTGCCCTTCGTCGCCGCTCGCAGAACCACCCGAAGGACTGCCGCATCGCAGCGGCAGAAGGAGATGCACCGTGGCGTCAACCCCGATCGACACCGGCCTCGAGACCCGGTCGATCACCGCACCCGAGACGATCCTCGAGATGCGCTCGATCACCAAGGAGTTCCCTGGTGTCAAGGCGCTGTCCGACGTCTCGCTCAGCGTCCGTGCCGGCGAGATCCACGCGATCTGCGGCGAGAACGGCGCCGGCAAGTCGACCCTCATGAAGGTCCTGTCCGGCGTCTACCCGTACGGCACCTACGACGGCGAGATCGTCTTCGAGGGCGAAGAGGTCCGGTTCAAGGACATCAAGCAGTCCGAGCAGTCCGGCATCGTGATCATCCACCAGGAGCTCGCGCTGATCCCGGAGCTCTCGATCACCGAGAACCTGTTCCTCGGCAACGAGCCGGGCAAGTTCGGCGTCATCGACTGGACGAGCGCCCAGCTCCGTGCACAGGACCTGCTCGCCCGCGTCGGCCTCGCCGACGACCCGGACACGCAGATCAAGAACATCGGCGTCGGCAAGCAGCAGCTCGTCGAGATCGCCAAGGCCCTGCACAAGGACGTCAAGCTCCTCATCCTCGACGAGCCGACCGCGGCGCTCAACGAGAACGACTCGCAGCACCTCCTCGACCTCATCGTCGGGCTGAAGGCCAAGGGCATCTCGAGCATCATCATCAGCCACAAGCTGAACGAGATCGAGCAGATCGCCGACGAGATCACGATCATCCGCGACGGCAAGACCATCGAGACGCTGAACGTCAAGGGCGACGGCGTCAACGAGGACCGCATCATCCGCGGCATGGTCGGCCGCTCGCTCGAGAGCCGCTTCCCCGACCGCACCCCGAAGATCGGCGAGACCTTCTTCGAGGTCCGCGACTGGACCGTCCAGCACCCGCTCGACTCCTCGCGCCTGGTCTGCAAGGGCTCGAACTTCCACGTGAAGCGCGGCGAGATCGTCGGCTTCGCGGGTCTGATGGGCGCCGGCCGCACCGAGCTCGCGATGAGCATCTTCGGCCGCTCCTACGGCACGTGGCTCGGCGGGCAGATCGTCAAGGACGGCGAGGAGATCAAGGTCACCAACGTCCAGCAGGCGATCGAGCACGGCATCGGCTACGTCTCCGAGGACCGCAAGGCGCTCGGCCTCAACCTGCTCGACACGGTCAAGCGATCGACCGTCGCGGCCGACCTGCAGAAGATCTCGAAGGCCGGCGTCGTGGACTCCCTCGAGGAGTACAACGTCGCCGAGAAGTACCGGAAGCTGCTCCGCACGAAGGTGCCGACCGTCGAGGAGAACGTCGGCAAGCTCTCCGGCGGCAACCAGCAGAAGGTCGTCCTGTCGAAGTGGATGTTCACCGACCCGGACATCCTCATCCTCGACGAACCGACCCGCGGCATCGACGTGGGCGCCAAGTTCGAGATCTACGGCATCATCCAGCAGCTCGCAGCCGAGGGGAAGGGCATCATCCTCATCTCCTCCGAGCTCCCCGAACTCCTCGGCCTCTCCGACCGGATCTACACGATCTTCGAGGGCCAGATCACGGCCGACATCCCCTCGGAACAGGCCGATCCAGAAACGCTCATGCGCAGCATGACCTCCGCGCGGAAGGGCGCTCTCGTCTCATGAAGAACCTGAAACTGCTGTTCGGCAAGGGCAACAGCATCGGCCAGTACGGCATGATCATCGCGTTGATCGCGATCGTGATCTTCTTCTCGATCACGACCAAGGGCCTGATCCTCGAGCCGACGAACGTCATCAACCTGTTCCTGCAGTACTCCTACATCCTCATCCTCGCGCTGGGGATGGTGATGGTGATCATCGCCGGCCACATCGACCTGTCGGTCGGTTCGGTCGCAGCGTTCGTCGGCATCATCGTCGCGCAGTCGATGTCTGTGTGGCACTGGCCGGCATGGGCCGCGATCATCCTCGGCCTGGCCGTCGGCGCCCTCGTCGGTGCCTGGCAGGGCTTCTGGGTGGCGTTCGTCCGGGTCCCCGCGTTCATCGTGACGCTCGCCGGGCAGCTCATCTTCCGCGGTGCGAACCAGATCATCGGCCAGTCGACCTCGGTGCCGACCCCGGACTCGTACAACGCCATCGGCGCCGGCTACCTCGGTGACTTCGGCCCGGACTTCGGGTACTCCAACGGCACGCTGCTCATCGGTCTGGCCACGATCATCGCCCTGATCGTCATCGAGGCCCGCGGCCGCTCCCGCCGCAAGAAGATGCAGGCCGAGGTCCCGCCGCTGTGGGTGTCGATCGTCCGCACGGGCGTCCTCGTCGCCGTCACGCTCGTCGCGACCTACCTGTTCGGCGCCGGCCCCGTCGGTACCTCGATCCCGATCGTCGCGATCATCCTCGGTGTCCTCACGATCATCTACGGCTTCATCACGAAGAACACGATCTTCGGTCGCCAGGTCTACGCGGTCGGCGGAAACGCGAGCGCCGCGGTGCTCTCCGGTGTCAGCGCCCGCAAGGTCAACTTCTTCGTCATGGCGAACATGTCCGTGCTCGCCGCGGTCGCCGGCATGGTGTTCGTCGGCTACTCGAACGCCTCGGGTCCGGCTGACGGCACCGGCTGGGAGCTCGACGCGATCGCCGCCGTGTTCGTCGGTGGCGCCGCGGTCGCGGGTGGCATCGGCACGATCTCCGGGTCGATCATCGGTGGCCTCGTGATGGCGCTCCTGTCGAACGGCCTCCAGCTCATGGGCATCGAGTCGAACAAGGTGCAGATCATCCGTGGTCTCGTCCTCCTCGTCGCGGTCGCCTTCGACGTCTACTCGAAGTCCCAGGGCCGCCCGTCGCTCATCGGCGGCATGATGCGGCAGTTCCAGAAGAAGGACACCGAGCAGAACACGGTGGCAGCCCAGCAGCCGCAGTCCATCCAGGACCAGCCGGACAAGGTCAACACCCAGTAAAGACGTGGCGCCCCGGGCTCCCGGGGCGCTCGAACCCCTCACCACAGCACCACCCCTCAACGAAGAGAAAGCACTCACATGCGCAAGAAGCTCATCGCCGGCATCGGCCTGGCGCTCGTCGCGGGCCTCGCCCTCAGCGGCTGCTCGGCTCGCGGCACCTCCGGCTCGGACTCGGGCTCGAGCACCGAGATCAAGAAGGGCGACCTCATCGGTGTCGCCCTGCCGGCCAAGACCTCGCAGAACTGGGTGCTCGCGGGCGCCGCGTTCGAGAAGTCGATCGAGGACGCCGGCTTCAAGGCCGACATCCAGTACGCCAACGCCGGCAACCCCGTCCCGGACCAGCAGTCGCAGATCTCGGGCATGGTCACCAAGGGCGCCAAGGTCGTCATCATCGGTGCCGCCGACGGTTCGCAGCTCGGCTCGCAGGTCAAGGCCGCCAAGGCGAAGGGCGTCACCGTCATCGCCTGGGACCGCAACATCCTGAACACCAAGAACGTCGACTACTACGTGGCGTTCAACAACTACAAGGTCGGCCAGCTGCAGGCGCAGGCACTCCTCGACGGCCTCAAGGCCGAGAAGGGTGACGGCCCCTACAACATCGAGCTCTTCGCCGGTTCGGCGGACGACGCGAACGCCACCGTGTTCTTCAACGGTGCGATGAACGTCCTCGAGCCGAAGATCAAGGACGGCACCGTCAAGGTCACGTCCGGCCAGGAGACCTTCCAGAAGGTCCAGACCAAGGGCTGGCTCGCGCAGAACGCCCAGTCCCGCATGACGGACCTCCTGTCGCAGTACTACTCGGGTGACACCAAGCTCGACGGCGTCCTGTCGCCGAACGACACCCTCGCCCGTGCGATCCTGACCGCGACGAAGGCCGCCGGCAAGCCGAACCCGGTCGTCACCGGCCAGGACTCGGAGACCGCGTCGATCCCGCTCATCATGCAGGGCACGCAGTACTCGACGATCTACAAGAACACCACCGAAGAGGCGCAGGCCGCCATCGACCTGGTGTCCGACCTCTCGAAGGGCAACAAGCCCGACACCAAGATCGACAAGACGAACAACTACAACGGCGTCAAGACGGTCCCGGCGATCGAGCTCACCCCGGTCCTCGTGACCAAGGAGAACGCGGTCGAGGCCTACAAGGGCAACGACACCCTCGAGGCACTCGCCAAGAAGGGCTGATCTCCCCGATCACACGACGACGGCCCCGTCTCGCTCCGGCGAGACGGGGCCGTCCCGCGTTCGCGGCGGGGGCACGGTCGGACGGGAGGCGCGGGCCGGGGCCGACCCGCGCCTCCCGTCCGTCACTGCGTCAGGTCCACTGCCCCTGCCGCGCCCCGACGGTCACCGCGCGCTGCGTGCGCGGCGCGCAGGCGGTGGACCGCCTCGCAGAGCGAGGGCACGTCCACCCGGGCCGTCCCGAACACGACGGCCGGCGTCGTGTCGAAGTACCGCCGGGTGAGGCGTTCGCCGAGGAGCGACACCCGCGACCACGGGATGCTCGGCTCGGTCGACGTCACCGCGCTCGGGAGCATCCGGACCGCCTCGCCGATCTCGACCAGTCGCATCCGGACCGCGTCGTACACGAGGCCCTCCGGCAGTGCGTCGTCGTCGACGTACGCACGGATCACCCCGCACGCACGGATCACGTCGTCGAGCCGGTCCCCGACGTCGCGGCTCACAGCGGCACCGCGTCCCGGACGGCGTCGGCGCCCATGCCGGCGGCGTCCACCACGTCCACCCGCACGCCGAGGAGCTGCTCCGCCTCGTCCTGGATCCGCATGAGCGCGAAGATGCCGAGCCCGGGATCGAGGTCCACCATCAGGTCGACGTCGCTCGCCGGGCCGTCCTCGCCCCGGGCCACGCTGCCGAAGAGCCGGGGGTTGCGGCCACCGAGGCGCTGCACGATCGCGACGAGTTCCCGCCGTGCGGCCATCACCCGTTCGCGGAGGGGCGGCGGTTCCTCGACGGGGTGCAGGTCGATCGCGGCCGTGAACCCCGCTGCGAGCAAGAGCCGCTGCAGTGCGGCGAGGGACGGCTCGCGGCGTCCGTTCTCGTAGGTGCTGATGACGCTCTGCGTGACGCCGGCGCGGTCGGCGAGCTGCACCTGGGTGAGTTCGGCGCGGAGGCGGGCGTCCCGGATGAGCCCGGCTGCCGACACTGGCGGCGCGGGTCGTGGGAGTACTGCGGACATGCGGCCACGATACACAGAATGCGACATTTCTTTACGCACATCCTGCGGTTCGGAGTGCCGCGTCCAGGAGATTGCGACGGGCGATATCGCGGGCCGCGTTATGCCCAGCCAGCAGCGCCCGTCAGGAGCGGCGGGAGACGTCCGTCCGCAGGAAGTTCTGCGCCGAACGAGACGGCGTCGGACCGCGCTGCCCCTGGTACCGCGACTGGTACTCGGCGGAGCCGTACGGCTTGTCGGCCGGGCTCGACAGCTGGAAGAAGCAGAGCTGGCCGATCTTCATGCCCGGCCAGAGCTTGATCGGCAGGGTCGCCACGTTCGAGAGCTCGAGGGTGACGTGCCCGGAGAAGCCCGGGTCGATGAAGCCCGCCGTGGAGTGGGTCAGGAGCCCGAGGCGCCCGAGCGAGCTCTTGCCCTCGAGCCGTGCCGCGATGTCGTCGGGCAGCGTGACGACCTCGTACGTCGAGCCCAGCACGAACTCCCCCGGGTGCAGGACGAACGCCTCGTCCGGGTCGGTCTCGACCAGCCGGGTGAGGTCGGGTTGGTCGACCGCCGGGTCGATGTGCGGGTACTTGTGGTTGTCGAACAACCGGAAGAACTTGTCGAGCCGGACGTCGATGCTCGACGGCTGGACGAGCGAGGCGTCGTACGGGTCGAGGCCGATCCGGCCCTCGGCCAGCTGGGCGGTGATGTCGCGGTCGGAGAGCAGCACGCGACGAGCCTAGCGGCAGCGGAACGGCACCGGTAAGCTGCGAGGCTGCCCAGCGTCGGGCGGCGTCACACGGCCAGGAGGAACCGACATGACCGCGTACACCGTTCACGAACTCGACGTGCCCGCCACCATGGACGACGACGCCGCGACGGTGCAGGCCTTCCGCGACTGGGTCCGCGTACAGAACGCCGCCGAGGTCGCCGTCACCCGGTTGCCCGAGATCCTCTGGACGCCCGAGGAACAGCTGCCGTACCTGCTCGACCCCGAGGCACCGAGCCGCCTCTTCGTCGTGCGCGATCCGGACGGCGACGTCGTGGCCGCCGGCTCCTACGACACCAAGGAGGCACCGGGGACCCCGAACTGCTGGATCGCGGTCGCCGTCGCACCGGACCACCAGCGGCGGGGCATCGGCACGCTGCTGGCCGAGCACCTCGAGGGCGTCGCCCGCGACGACGGTCGCACGCAGTGGAAGACGTACGCGGTGTCACGGCAGGTCGGGCCGGCGTCCGGACCGGGGTACCTCGTCCCGCCCACCGGCCACGGCGCCGTGCCCGAGGACGAAGCCGGCGCACGGTTCCTCAGCGGGCGCGGCTGGCGATTCGGGCAGGTCAACCGGATCAGCCGCCTGGCACTGCCCGCCGACCACTCCGTGGTGCGCGAGCTCCACGACCGGGCAGCGGCCGCCGCCGGACCCGACTACCGGGTGCACGCGTGGGCCGGGCCGACGCCGGAGCAGTGGCTCGACGGCATCGCGCTGCTGGAGACCCGGATGAGCACCGACGCTCCGGAGGGCGACATGGAGGAGCCGGAGGACGTCTGGACGCGCGAGCGCCTGCAGGAGCACGAGGCGCAGCTGCACCGCTCGCCGCGCACGATGGTCACGGTCGCGGTCGAACACCTCCCGACGACCACCTTGGCCGGTTTCACGCAGCTGGCGGTGCCGGACGCAGAGCACCAGCCGGTCATGCAGGGCGACACCCTCGTGCTGCGGGAGCACCGCGGGCACCGGCTCGGCTGGCTGCTCAAGGTGGCCGGGATCGAACGCGTCGAGCAGGACTTCCCGGGGCGACCCTCGATCATCACGTTCAACGCCGAGGAGAACCGCCCGATGCTCGACGTCAACGAGGCGGTCGGGTTCGTGGGCGTCGGGAGCGAGGGCATCTGGGAGCGCCGCGTCTGACGTCGTGACCTGAGGCGGGCCGCAGTCGGTGCGCGCGACGCACGCCGCGCCTCCAGGCCCACACGCCTACGATTGGACGGTCATGACCGTCACGTCACCCGAAACCCAGCCAGGAGGCGCGGCGCCGGAATCGGCGCCCGTCACCGCGCGCACGTCCACCGTCGCGACGGTCCTCGTCGTCGCCGTCCCGCTCGCGGTGGCGTGCTCGATCCTCGGGATGACGCTCACCGGCGCCTTCACGGCGAACCAGCAACTGGTGTCCGCCGGCGACCTCGTCGAGTACGGGCTGCCCGTCGCGCGCGTGGTGCACGACACCATGGCGGCGCTGACGATCGGCCTGCTCGTCGTCGCGGCGTTCGCGCTCCCGGCGCAGAAGAAGGACCACCGAGCGATGTCGAGCGTGCAGCACCGCGCCGCGCGCTGGGCGGCCGCGACGGGTTCGGTGTGGTTCCTCGCGGCCGTGGTGAGCATCGTGCTGACGGGGGCGAACACCCTCGGCGTCCCGCTGACGAACCCGGTGTTCGCGCGGAACTTCACCCTCTTCGCCTTCCAGGTCGAGATCGGGCAGGCGCTCGTGGTGTCGGCCGTGGCGATCCTCGTCGCGACCGTGGTCGCCGCGTTCGCCACCCGGGTGACGACGCTCGCGGTGGCGACCGTCGCCGGGTTGTTCGCGCTGCTGCCGCTCGCACTGTCCGGGCACGCGGCCGGGTCGCTCGAGCACGCGAACGCGGTGAACTCGCTCGCGGTCCACCTCGTCGCCGTCTGCGTCTGGGCCGGTGGCCTCGTCGCCGTGCTCGTCCTGCGCACCCGGACGAAGGGCGCCACCGGGCGGGTCGTGTCGCGGTACTCGACGCTCGCGGGGTGGGCGTTCGCCGCAGTCGCGTTCTCGGGCATCGTGAACGCGTCGCTCCGACTGACCGGCCCGCTCGACCTGTTCACGACGACCTACGGGTGGCTCATCACCGTCAAGGTCGCCATCCTCGTGCTGCTCGGGCTCGCCGGGGTCGTCCAGCGGCGGCGGCTCGTGCCGGGGCTCCTCCGCGCGCCCCTCGACCGCCGGGTGTTCGTGCGGTTCGCCCTCGCCGAGATCGTGTTCATGGCGATCGCCATCGGGGTCTCCGTCGCCGTCTCCCGCTCGCAGCCGCCGATCCCGCAGACGCCGGAGACCGGGGACGACACCCGCTCCGGACTCATCGGGTTCCCGTACCCGCCCGCACAGACCGTGCAGACCTACCTGACCCAGTGGCACATCGACTGGGTGTGGCTGGCGCTCGCGGTGGTCGGGGCCG
This sequence comes from Curtobacterium sp. GD1, assembly GCF_020882855.1. Taxonomy (NCBI): domain Bacteria; kingdom Bacillati; phylum Actinomycetota; class Actinomycetes; order Micrococcales; family Microbacteriaceae; genus Curtobacterium; species Curtobacterium sp. GD1. Next base: position 84,231 of record NZ_JAFEVQ010000013.1, read on the forward strand.
GCTGGTACCTGCTCGCCGTCCGGAAGCTCCGGAAGCGCGGGGACAAGTGGCCCGTCGGACGCACGATCGCGTGGCTGCTCGGGTGCGCGCTGTTCATCTGGACGACCTCGGCGGGGCCGGCGGTCTACGGGATGATCCACTTCTCGTCGCACATGCTCCAGCACATGCTGCTCATGATGTTCGTGCCGCTGCCGCTCGTGCTCGGCGGGCCGGTGCTGCTCGCGCTGCGGACCCTGCCGGTGCGGAACGACGGCTCGCGCGGGGCCCGTGAGTGGCTCATGCTCTTCACGCACTCGCGGTACATGCAGTTCCTCGCGAAGCCGGCCGTCGCCGGGGTGATCTTCGCCGGGTCCCTCGTCGTGTTCTACTTCACGCCCGCGTACGAGTACGCCATGCAGTCGCACGAGTGGCACGTGGCGATGATCGTGCACTTCGTCTTCAGCGGGTACCTGTTCTTCTGGGTGTTCGTCGGCGTCGACCCGGGCCCGAAGCGACCGCAGTACCCGATCCTCATCATCGCCCTGCTCGCGACCCTGGCGTTCCACGCGTTCTTCGGCGTCGCGGTCATGACGTCGGAGTCGGTCTTCGCGATCGACTGGTTCCACGCGCTCGGGCAGACGAACGACGCTGCACTCCTGGCCGACCAGCACACCGGCGGCGGGATCGCGTGGGGTGCGTCCGAGCTGCCGATGGTGTTCGTCGCGCTGCTCGTCGTGCGCAACTGGGTCAGGTCGGACACCCGTGACGCGAAGCGCCTCGACCGCAAGGCGGAGCGGGACGGGGACGCGGACCTCAAGGCGTACAACGAGCGCCTCGCCGCGATGCACGACCGCGACTGACGGGAACAGGACCGCGCACCGTGCGAGGTCGCACGGTGCGCGGTCCTGTGGGGTCGGGCCGACCTGCTTGCTACTCCGAGGCGTCCCGGGCAGCGCGGGTCCGGCGGACCATCAGCAGCACCAGGCCGCCGAGGAGCAGTGCGGCCGCGAGGCCGATGCCCGTGCCCATCGCGAGCGGCGACCCGGTGAACGCGAGCGCACCGGTGCTCGACCCGACCGGCGCGTGCGACGGGGTCGCCGCTGCGGTCGGGTCGGCGGTCGGGTCCGCTGCCGGGGTGACCGTGGCGGGTGCGGCCACGACGACGACCTCGATCGTGGTGGTCGACGCCGCGAAGGACGCGTCCCCGCTGTAGGACACCGTCACGGTGTTCGTCCCGACGGGCAGCGCGTCGGTGTCGCAGCTCGTCTCGGGGAGCGTCGCCGTGCACAGGACGGTCCCGTCCGCCGCGGTGAAGGTCACCGTGCCGGTCGCGCCGGTCGGCAGGCCGGACGCACTGAGGCGGACCGTGGTGCCGACGACCGCACGGGTCGTGTCGGTCGAGCCGACCAGCTCGGTCGGCTGCGCGGTCACGACCAGGTCGAAGGGGTCACCCTCGGCCGGCTCGTAGTTGTCGTCGCCGCTGTACCGGGCGTGCACGCGGTAGGTGCCACCCGCGAGGTCGGCGGGGACGTCGCAGGTCGTGTCGGGCAGGGTCGCGGTGCAGAGCACGGTGCCGTCGTCGGTGACGTAGTCGATCGTCCCGGTGGCGTCCTTCGGCACGTTCGGGCTCCCGAGCGTGGTGGTCTCGCCGTGCGTCACGGTCACCGTCGTGTCGGTGCCGGGGCCGGACGGGTCGGACGGTCCACTCGGGTCCGTCGGGTCGGACGTTCCCGGCGTGATGGTGGTCGCGGCCTTCCGGACGGTGAGGTCGACCGCCACGGCCGTGGAGCCCTCGTACCGACCGTCGCCCGAGTAGACCGCGGTCACCGAGTGCGTCCCGGCGGCGAGCCCGGAGACGTCGCAGCTCGTGGCCGGCAGGGTCGCCGTGCAGAGGACCTTCCCGCCGGCGCGGAACTCGACGGTCCCGGTCGGTGCGGGCCGGTCGCCGTCGACGGCGTCGAGGCCGCCGACCGCGAGGGTCACGGTCGTGCCGTACGTCGTGGACGCCGGCGTCGACGTCACGGTGATCGCGGTCGGGACCTTCGAGACGACGAGCGAGCCGTCACCCGTGGCCGAGGCGTGGTCGGCGTCACCCTGGTAGGTCGCGGTGATCCCGCGGGTGCCGACCGTCGAGGTCGGGACGTCGCAGGACGCGGCTCCGGAGGCGAGCGTCGCGGTGCAGAGCACGGCGCCGGACTCGGTGTCCGTGAACACGACGGACCCGGTCGGCGTGGTCGCCCCGTCGGACTCCCCGGAGGCGACGCTCGCCGTCAGGGTGGCGCGGTCGCCGACGACCGCTGCGGCCGCACCGACCGAGACGGTGCTCGACTGCGGCTGGACCTCGACGGCACGGGTGACGGTCACGGCCTCGGCGTCGGTGGAGGCGACGACGGTCGAGACGGTGGCGGTGCGGGCGGCGCCGGACACCGTGTACGGGATCGTCAGCGTCGGCAGGACGGTGCCCGGCGTGCGGTCCGCCGCGGCCTGGTCGCACGTGACGACCTGACCGGCGGCGGTGCAGCTCCAGCCGTCGCCGCTCGCCGTGGCGACGTCGGGCGTGACACCCGTCGGGAAGGTGGTGGTGGTGCGCACGAGCTGCGCCTCCGAGCCACCGTCGGCCGACACGGTGGGGGTGAGGGTGTACGTGCCCGAGCCGGCGTGCGCGACCTTCGCCGTGCCTCCCGTCTGGGCGGTCAGCACCGGCACCGGACCGGCGACGGTCGTGGTCTTGAGTGCGTTGACCTCGTGCACGTCGTTCGATCCACCGGTGCCCGCGACCCATCCGTAGGTGAGCTTGTACGGGTACCCGGTGGTCTGGTCGACCCACGAGGACGGCACGCCCGCGACGTTGCTGCCGCCCTTCAGCGTGGGGAGCGCGCCGGCCAGGACCTGCCGGGTCCCACCGCTCGACGTGAAGACGACCTTGAACGTGCCCGGATCGACCGACACGTCCGTGTTCCCGGTGCCCTGCGCGCGCAGGGTCGAGGTCGTCGGGTTGATGACGATCTCGACGGGGACCTTCGCGGTGGTGCGGTCGGTCACCCCGGTCCGGCTGAGCGTGCCGTTGCCCGCGAGCGGGGTGCCCGCGGTCGTCGAGACGATGCAGTAGCCGTTCAGGCCGTTGCCGGGGCCCCGGACCGTGACGTTGTTCGCGTAGGCGGCAGCGGACGCGTCCGCGGTGCAGCCCGAGCCGCCGAACGCCTTGTTCGAGAAGTTGCCGAACCGGTCGAGGCCGACGCCGAGGTAGGCGTGGGAGAGCCCCGACGCCTTCGTGCCGATGGACGCGTTCTGGCTGTCGGTGATGCTCGCGCTGTAGCCCAGCGAGCCGCCGAGGTACCCGATCTTCTCGGGGACCTCGGGGTTGTACGGGTCGGTCGCGGCGAGGTAGAAGACGATCCCGTCCGCGCCGTTGCCGTTGTACTGGTAGCTGTCGAAGACGGCGTCGATGCCCTTGGTGATCGGGACCGACTGGCGGGAGCCGACGCCGCCGGCCTTGTCGCCCTGCGCGGTCGTCAGGCGGAGCGCCCCGTTGCCGCTGGCGTCACGGACCGAACCGGAGGCGATGCCCTTGCCGTCCGTGGTGCAGGTCGGGATGCTGCCGTCGTTGCTGGTGCCGGAGGCCGGGGCCGCGGTGAGGCACGCCTCGTTCGCCGCGCCGGACTGCGTGGACGGCAGGAGGTAGCCGTCGCCGACCGAACCGGTCGTGAACCCCTCGTTCACGAACGTGGTCTGCGCGGGAGCGGCGGCGGAGGCGGTGGACGCACCCGCCCCCACGAGCGCGAGACCGGCGAGGCCGGCGACGACGACGCCGGAGAGGATGCTGCGAGCGCGCGCGACGGCACGCTTCTGGGGTTGTGTACGCACTGGAGCCCTGTTCAGTGAGAAGAGCGGTGCCGACGAGGAGCGTGCGCGCCCGGCTCGTCGGCTCGGGTCCTCACACCGTAGGGCCGGATCGGGTACCCGCGGGTCTCGAAACGACCGTTCGCACCACAACTGGGGACACGCCCGGGCCCGCGAGTCGCGTCGAGCGCTCGCGCTGGCCCCACTCCGGGTGGCCGCAGAGGCGGTCGGTGCTCAGTCGCCGTGGACGATGCAGACCGCGTCGAGGTCCATCGCGGCCTCGAGCGCGGCGGAGATCCCGGACTCGCCGTCCGCCCCCTCGGGCGTCACGGTGTCCACCCACCACAGCGGCGTCGACAGCGTCGGGGCGTCCGGCAGGATCCGCTCGACCTCGTCGAGGGCGTCCACGCGCCGCACCGCGAGCACGGTGATCACGGGGTGCGTGGCGTCCCGGCAGACCTGCATCATCGGGCCGTCGTCGAGCGCCCGGACACCCCAGGACTCATCGTGCAGGAGCAGTGCCTCGGCGACGTCGCGCGTCTCCACCGGCCCGCGGCAGAGCAGGGTGACGTCACGGGGCACGGTGACCGCCGAACACGTGCGAACCGTCCCCGACGTGGCCGTCCAGCGTGCCCTCGTCGTGCGCCGGGTCGAGCGGGGCACCACCGACGAGCTGCAGGAACCGGTCCTCGTCGATGCGGTCGAGGAACGCCTCGAGCGCTTCCCAGCCGTCGTCGAAGCGCACGACGAGACCGCCGCCACCGAACGTCGAGGTGGTCGTGCGCGGCGGGGGCCACACGCCGTCCCGGTCGAGGAACTCGGTCGCCTCGGGTCCGACCACGACCGCGAGCGGCGCGGGTTCGCCGTGCGAGACGGCACGGACGAGGTGGTCGGCGTCACCACGACGCTGCATCACCACACCGAAGACGGGTTCGACGTCCTCGGCGACGCGGTGCACGGCGTCGAGGAGCCGCGGCGCGAGCGTCTGGTCGGCGCCGTCCTCGGGGATCGTGAGCACGGCGGACATCGTCTCGACGACCACGCCGTCGAGCAGGTGCGCGGTCATCGTCGCCGAGAAGCCCTCGCCCACGGCGTACGACGTCGACACCGCCGGGGCCTCGTGCTTGGCGTACTGCGTGACGACCCAGCGGTCCCACGGCACGGTGAGCGGTTCGGCGGTGCCCCAGCGCGTCGGGCAGGTGCCGACCGTCTCACACAGGGCCTCGATCGCGGACCCGATGTCGATCGCGCGTTCGGCGTGGTGGCGCAGCGTGAGGTCGATGCTGATCTGCCGCACCGAGTCGCGCGCGACGGGGTGCTCCGGCGAGGGCGTGCCGACGAGCTCGGGGCCGCGGTGCACGAAGTCCTCGATGCGGGAGGCTGCGACGCCGGTCCGCCCGTCGCGGAGCGTGCCGTCGGGATCCGTGACGGCCCACGCGGCCCCGTACGCGCCGAGGGCGTGCCGGAGCGCCGGTGTGAGCGCGGAGCCGGGCCCGGTGCGGAGGACGACGAAGCGTCCGGACTCGGATGCCCGACGGAGCAGGGAGGCGAGCGCCTCGGTCAGCCACACCACCGGCGAGGCCGAGTCGACCACGATCGCGGGGCCGACCACGTCGTCGATGAGGGGATGTCTGACCATCCGGGTCCTCCTCGGGTTCGCGGGTCGCTCGATCCACCTGGACGGTACACACGGGGGCGACACCTGTCCGTCAGACGGACCGGCTCACAGCGGAGACACGGGTCCGGCCAGGAGGCGCGGTGCGGGTCGGCAGCGCCACGCTCGGCGGGCACTCGGCTGGCGTCCAGCGCAGAATCCGCTAGGCTTGCGACGTCCCGCTGAGCGGGGTGCGCGAGTGTAGTTCAATGGTAGAACTCCAGCTTCCCAAGCTGGTAGCGCGGGTTCGATTCCCGTCACTCGCTCCAACTAGCATCGTGCTGTGGAGTCCAAGCCGGCATCTGTCCTCAAGGCGATCAGGGCCGAGATCATCGCCGGTACGCTGCCACGCGGCTCCCGCCTGAAGGAAGACGCCCTGGCCGAACGCTTCGGGGTCTCACGGGTCCCCGTGCGTGAAGCACTCCGTCAGCTGGAGACCGAGGGGTTCGTCGAGTCCGAGAAGTTCAAGGGCGTCCGCGTCGCCGACTCCTCGACCGAGGTCGTCATCGAGCTCATGCAGATCCGCCGCGGACTCGAGGTGCTGGCTGCCGAGCTCGCCGCTCGTCGCCAGGGCGGCGAGTGCGCCGACCTGCTGCGCGCCGTCGGTCACGAGGAACGATCCGACCAGGAGATCGAGGCCGCGCAGTCGCCGCGGTTCGCGTTCCACGGGCTGGTGGCGCGCGCCGCGGGGAACAGCCGACTCGAGACGATGATCGACCACCTGATCCACCAGACTGCCTGGGCCTTCGAGCGCGTGACGCAGGACGAGGTGGCGTCGAGCAGCGATGACCACACCGCCGTCGCCGGCGCGATCCTGCGCGGCGCCTCGGTGCAAGCGGGCCTGCTGATGGACGAGCACCTGCGCCGCGACGAAGCGATCTACCGGGCGCTGAACCCGTAGGAACGTATACGAAACCCCACGAGGGACTTGGGCGGCGCCAGCCGTGATGCTTGAATGTCCGCGTGACACAGGCAGCCGTAACGAACCGTCTCGTGTTCGAAACCAGCCCGAAACAGCTTTTCGTATACAAAAGAGTGACCGCACGGTGCACCGCCCTCACTCTTCCCCCGCTGGAGTCACGAATGTCCGCTGTCACCCGCTCCACCGCACCAACCCGAACCGCGTCCGCCGCCCGACCCGAGGGCGGCATCGGATCCGCCCTCGACTCGATCGGCTTCACCCGGGCCCAGTTCTGGGTCCTCATGCTCATCCTCGCCGGGGAGTTCTTCGACACGCTCGAGCAGAACTCCGTCGGCGCGATGGCCACCAACATCAAGGCCTCGCTCGCCATCGGCGACGTGCAGCTCTCGACGATCAACACCGCCACCGTCCTGGGTGGCCTGGTCGGACGGTTCCTGGCCGGCTGGCTCGCCGACAAGTACGGCCGACGGTTCTCGCTCGGCCTCAACCTGCTCGTCTACACGCTCGGCGGCCTGCTCAGCGCGGTGTCGTTCAACTTCGACATGCTGCTCGTCAGTCGGTTCATCGTCGGCATCGGCGTCGGCGGCGAGTTCATGATCGGCATCGCGATGCTGTCCGAGATGGTGGCCACGAAGTACCGCGGTGGTCTCATCGCGACCATCAACGTCGGTGCCGGCGGCATCGGCAACTTCATCTCCTACGGCCTCTTCCTGCTGCTGCTCGGGCCGCTGGCCGTCCCGCTCGGTGGTGACGACCACGTCTGGCGCTGGACCTTCGTGATCCTCGCGATCCCCGCACTGTTCGTCGTCCTGTACCGCCGCAAGCTGCCCGAGACGCCGCGCTGGTTGCTCTCGAAGGGCCGTGTCGACGAGGCGAACCGATCGCTCGCGATCCTCGCTTCGAACACGCTCACGCCGCCCGCCGAGACCGCGCCCCCGGTGCGTCTGACGCCGGCTGACCTGCCCCCGGTCGCGCTGCACTCCTCGCCCGCCGCGGTCTTCCACAAGCTGGTGCTCCGCCGGACGATCGCGATCGGCGTCGCGTCGTGGATGGCCTTCGGCGTCCAGGTCACGCTGAACTTCCTGATGCCGACCCTGCTCGTCGAGCGCGGCTACACGGTGTCGCAGAGCCTGCTCTACACGATGATCATGAACATCGGTTCGCTCCTCGGGTGCACGGCAGCGGCACTCCTCGCCAACCGCGTCGGACGCCGGCCCCTCATCGCCGTCGCGGGCATCCTCGGCTGCCTCACCGCCCTGGCGTTCGCGGCGTTCGGCAACGACACCGCCGCGATCCTCGTGCTCGGCGCCCTCTTCCAGTTCTTCACGATGCTGACGAACACCACGCTCGCCGCCTGGACCGCCGAGGTCTACCCGACCGCGATCCGTGCATCCGGCGCCTCGATCGTCAACGGCATCGGCAACATCGCCGGAGCGGTCATGCCCTTCGCGGCCATCGCCCTGTACGGCTCGTGGGCCTTCGCCGGTGTCTTCGGACTCGCCGCCGTCATGTACGCGGTGCTCGTGGTCGCGTCGCGCTTCGCCCCCGAGACCCGCGGGCGTTCCCTCGAGGACGTCAACGAGAACGCCCTCTCGACCCCCACCGCCTGACCGACTGCACCACCCGCACCACCCCGGTGGGCCGGACACCCCGGCCCACCACCCCACGATCGGAGAACACCATGGACACCCTGAAGATCTCGGCGACCGCGAACGGCCTGAACTACCTGCCCGAGTACGTCGCCGACGTCGGCGGACTGTTCGCCGAGCGCGGCCTGGCCGTCACCGCGAAGGCGTGCGACCCGTGGACCGGCGTGCTCGACGACATCGACTCGCACGAGGCCGACCTCGCGCTCGGCGGCCTGTGGGTCCCCGCGATGTACGCCGGCACCTCGAGGAAGCTCTCCGTCGTGGGACAGCTCAACCACCGGTTCCCGATGACCATCGTCGCCCGCGACGAGACCGCACCGATCACCCTGGACTGGCTCGCCGGCAAGATCGTCCTGGCGCCCGGGGCCGGCGGCAGCGCACCGTACGAGTTCACCGCCGGACTCGTCCGCGAGGCCGGGTTCGACGTCGCCGCGACCCGCTTCGTCCGTGACCTCTCCACCGCGATGCTCATCGAGCTCTACCAGGGCGGCCTCGGTGACGCGATCATCCTCGACCTCGTCTCCGCCCAGGAACTCGTCGCCGCCGGTGGGGGCACCATCGTCTTCCGGCACCTCGACGCCGGTGGCGTGATGCCGAACAGCGTCTACTACACGCGCACGGACCGCATCGACGAGCTCGGCGACCGGGTCGACCGGTTCGTCGACGGCATCGCCGCCGCGATGGCCAAGATCACCGCGGGCGACGCCGACGCCGAGATCGCGGCCGTGCTCGCCGCCCGGTGGCCGGAGAAGGACGCTGCCCTGCTGCGGCGGGCCGCCGACGAGATGGCCGCCGGGGGCGTCTGGGACACCGCGGTCGTCGACCGCGACGCCTCCGACCGCTGGATGCGCATCCTGTTCGACGGCGGGCTCACGACCCACACCCCGTCGCTCGAGGAGCTGCTCGGCGCCTCGACCGCCGTCGCCGCGTCGTGACCGTCGTCCTCGGCGCCGCCGACGTCGCCGGTCTCATCGACGCCGTCGACGTCGTCGGGGCCGTGGAGGCCGTCCACGCCGACCTCGGGACCGGCGCGATGCAGCAGCCGGCTCCGGTCGCCCTGACCGGCGCCGACGACGCGCTCTTCCTGCCGATGGCCGTGCGGTCCGACCGACTCGGGCTCGTCGCCGTCAAGCTGATGGCCGACATCCCCGGGAACAGCGCACGGGGGCTGCCCTCGCAGCGGTCGACGATCCTGGTGTCCTCGTCGGTGACGGGCGAGTGCGTGGCGGTCCTCGACGGCATGGCCATCACCCGGGCCCGGACCGCGGCGACCACCGTGGTCGCGACGAAGCACCTCGCCCGCTCGGGCAGCCGGACCCTCGGGATCCTCGGCGCGGGCAACCTCGCCGTCGAGCACGTCCGCGCGTTCGAGGCCGTGCGACCGTTCGAGCGGATCGTCCTCTGGTCGCGCTCGTCGGGAACGGTCGCCCGCTTCCTCGACGCCGTCGGCCCGGACGTCGCCGGGCGGTGCGGGGTGGTGCACGAGGCCCGTCGGGTGGTCGAGGGGTCCGACGTGCTCTGCACCCTCACGCCCTCGGTCGATCCCGTCGTCCGAGGAGCCTGGTTGCACGCGGGCCAGCACGTGAACGCGGTCGGAGCACGTCCGCGCCCGACCCACCGGGAGCTCGACGGCGCCGCGATGGCGCGCGGCACCCTGTTCGTCGACAGCCGTGCGACGGCGTGGACGAAGTCCGGCGACCTGCTCGAGGCCGTCGTCGAGGGGACGGTCCCGCAGGCCCTCCACCCCGCTGAGCTCGGCGAGGTCGTCGCCGGGCGTGCCCCGGGCCGGACCACGGACGACGAGGTCACCGTGTTCGACTCGGTCGGGCTCGGCGCGCAGGACCTCGCCGTCGCCGCCCGCGTGATCGAGCTCGCGCGGGAACGGCGCGTCGGGACGGAGGTCGCGGTCGCACGGGTCGGGGTACCGGTTCCCGGCAGGTGACCAGGGTCGGGCGGCAGGGTGCTGCCATGCGCCGTGCTCTCCCCCCACTCGTCGCCGGCATCGTCGCCGCACTCGCCCTGACCGGCTGCAGCGGCGGGAGCCCGGGCACCACCGCGGCCGCACCGTCACCGACGCGCACACCCCCGTCCTCACCGACGCCGACGCCCTCGCCGACCCCGACCATCACCGCCGCCGACCGGGCTGCCGTCGCCCGCACCCTCGCCGACCTCGAGCGGGAGTACGACGCCACGGTCGGCGTCGTCGCGACCGACACCACCACCGGCGAGACCGTCGCGTACAACGGCGACCGCCGCTTCGGCTACGCGTCGACCCTCAAGGCGTTCGCGGCGGCGCAGTTCCTCCGCGCGGTGCACGGTGCCGACCGGGACGAGCGGGTGCGCTGGAGTACGGCGGACGCCACCGCCGCCGGCCACTCCCCCGTCACGAGCGAGCACGTCGCCGACGGCCTGACGATCGCCCAGCTCGCCGAGGCCGCGGTCCGACAGAGCGACAACCTGGCCCTGAACCTCGTCCTCGACCGCATCGGTGGCCCCGCGGGTCTCGACCGAGCACTGGCGGAGCTCGGGGACCGCACCACCGAGGTCGTGCACGACGAACCGGCCCTCAACACGATCGAGCCCGGCAGCACCGAGGACACCACGACCCCGGCGGCGTTCGCGGCGACGCTCGCCACCGTGCTCGACGGCCAGACCCTCGGGCGCTCCGACACCGCGCTGCTCGAGCACTGGATGCGCGGCAACACCACCGGCGACACCCTCGTCCGCGCAGGCGCTCCCGAGGGCTGGACGGTGGTCGACAAGTCCGGTGGCGCGGGCGGCATCCGGAACGACGTCGCGCGCGTGACCCGGCCGGACGGCGGCCCGATCGTCATCGCCGTCCTCACGACCCGCAACGCCCCCGACACCGCCTACGACGACGCCCTCGTCGCGCGGTCCGCCGCGGCGGTGCTCGACGCGTTCGACGGCTGACGGCCGCCCGGCGTCACACGGCGTCATGCACGACACCTGTCGGGGACGCCGGGCAACTACGATCTGGTCATGTCCTCCCCCGACTCCCCCACGGTCGTCGTCGGCGCCGGCATCATCGGTCTGAGCACCGCGTGGCACCTCGCCGACCTCGGGCAGCGCGTCGTCCTCGTCGACAGCGGCCCCGCCGCCGGTGGCACGACGACCGCCGGCGCCGGGTTCGTGGGCCAGTGGGCGGCCGGGTACGCCTGGTACTGGAACGAGTCCGAACGCGACGTCGAGCAGTACGGCATCGACTTCTACCGTCGGCTGGCCGAGTCCGGCCACGGTCCGACGGGCTACCGCCGCAACGGGAACGTCTGGCTGACGGTCACCGAACAGGGCCGCACGGACCACATCCCGCCGTTCGAGGACCACCCGCTGCGCCCGGCCGGTGCGCGGACGCTCACCCCGGCGGAGGCGGCCGAGCTCGTCCCCGGACTCGACCCGTCCGCCGTGACCGCCGGATTCCTCCACCCGGACGGCATCCAGATCAGCGCGCCCGACACGGCCGCCGCGCTGGTCGGTGCGCTGCGTGCGAAGGGCGTCGCGATCCGTGAGCACACCGCGGTCGCGGGCCTGGAGGCACGGGACGGCTCCGTCACGGGCGTCCGGACCGCGGGTGGCGAGGTCATCGATGCCGCGCGGGTCGTCCTCGCCGCCGGCAGCTGGACGAACGCCCTGCTCGCGCCCCTCGGTCGCGAGCTCCCGACGGTGCGCGTGGTCGCGAGCCGCCTCGTGACGAAGCCGTTCGGCCTGCCGGGCACGCTGCCGACCCTGATGCTCCCCGAGCTCGAAGGGCTCTGGATCCGGGAGCACCGCGGCGGCCTGACCTACGGCGCCGGGAGCGGGTACGAGGCGCTGCACGTCGGTGGCGCGGACCGGGGCGCCGATCCCGCGCGCCGCCCGGTCCGGACGGACCTGCTCGACGCCATGCGGACCTCCGTGCACCCGATCGTCGCGCGGCTCCTGCCAGCCGCGGCGGGCGTGCTCGGAGCGGACGAGACCCCGACGCAGGGCGTGGTGTCGATGACCGCCGACCGGAACTTCATCGTCGGCCCGGTCCCCGAGCTCGCCGGGCTCGTGGTGGCCGGCGGGGACAACGAGTCCGGCGTCACCCACGGCCCCGGTCTCGGCCGGATCGCCGCCGAGCTGAGCGTCACGGGGACGACCACCCTCGGCGACCCGAGCCGGTACGACCCCGCACGCTTCCCGGCCCGTGCGCCGAGCGAGGCCGACGTCGTGGCGATGATGCCGGCCCGACGCGAGGCCGATGCCCGACGCGCCGGAGCGACGGCATGAGCGACCGGACGACGACGCACGTCGTGATCGGCGGCGGGGTCGTCGGTGCCGCCACCGCGTACGCCCTCACGCTCCGCGGCGAGCGCGTCGTGCTCGTCGAGCAGCACGAGCGGGGGCACCACCGGGGGTCGTCGCACGGCGCCACCCGGATCTTCCGGCAGGGCTACGCCGATGCCGAGTACGTCGCACTGACCACCCGGGCGCTCGCGCTGTGGGAGGCGCTCGAGGCCGCGGCGGACGAGGAGCTGATCGTCCGGACGGGCGCCGTCGACCACGGGCGGCCCGAGGTCGTCGACGCCATCGCCACGGCGCTCGCGGACGCCGGCATCCCCCACGAGACCCTCAGCCCGGACGCCGCCGCCGCGCGCTGGCCGGGCATCGCGTTCGAGGGGCACGTCCTGACGCACGCGACCGCGGGGCGGATCCGGTCCGACCGCGCGATCGAGGTGTTCCTCACGCTGGCCGACCGCACGGGGCTCGCCGACCTCCGCTTCGACACCCGGGTCACCGGGCTCGAGGACCACGGCGACGAGGTGACCGTGGCGCTGTCCGACGGGTCCACCCACCGCACGTCCTCGGTGGTCGCGGCCGTGGGGTCGTGGGCACCCACGCTGGTGGGCGACCTGCTCGCGGAACGCGGGGCGCGCCTCCCGGCCCTCCGTGTCACGCAGGAGCAGCCCGCCCACTTCCCCAGCCACCTGCCGGACGAGGCGTGGCCGAGCTTCGTGCACTGGGCCGACGGCGACGACGTGTACGGCCTGCTGACCCCGGGCGAGGGCGTCAAGGTCGGGTTCCACGGCACCGGCCCCGTGGTCGACCCCGACCACCGCGACTTCACCCCCGTGCCCGCCGAGGCCGAGCGCCTGCAGGCGTACGTCGCCCGGTACGTGCCGGGGGTCGACGCGACGAAGCCGACGTTCATCAGCTGTCTGTACGACAACTCCCCCGACGAGGACTTCGTGATCGACCGTCGAGGTCCGGTCACGGTCGCGACCGGGTTCTCCGGCCACGGCTTCAAGTTCGCTCCGTTGCTCGGCGACATGATCGCCGACCTCGCGACCGACGGGCCACCACCCCCGGCCCGCTTCTCCCTCTCGAAGCACCACCCCACTCCCTCAGGACCATGACGACCCGACTCCTCAGCGCCATCGCGCTCACCGCCACCGCCGCCGCCGTGCTCACCGGTTGCGCGTCCACCGGCTCGTCCGGCACGGACGCCGTCGACGGGCTCGTCGTCGGCACCACCGACGTCGTGACGTCCCTCGACCCGGCCGGCGCCTGGGACCGCGGGAGCTACACGGTGCAGACACAGCTCTACCAGCATCTGCTCACCTACCCCGCCGGGAAGACCACGACCAGCCCCGAGGTCGCGAAGTCCTGCGACTTCACCGACGGCACGCACTACGTGTGCGAGATCCGGGACGGCCTCACGTTCTCGAACGGCGACGACCTGACCGCCAAGGACGTGGTGTTCTCGTTCGAGCGCCAGGTGTCCCTCGGGTCGACGAACGGCCCGGGCTCGCTGCTGGCCAACATGGCGTCCGTGTCGGCTTCGGGCAGCACCGTGACGTTCACCCTGAAGCAGGCGGACGACCAGACGTTCCCGTACGTGCTCGCGAGCATGGCGGGGGCGATCGTGGACTCGAAGGTGTTCTCCGCGACGAAGGTGCACGCGAACGACGGGGTGGTGGGCTCCGGGCCCTACGCGCTGCAGGACGCCGCGGACGGCGGGGCGACGATCGCCCTCACCGCGAACACTCGGTACGACGGCGACGCGCCGGCCACGAAGAGCGTCACGATCAAGCAGTACACGAAGTCCGCGGACCTCAAGCTCGCCGTGCAGAAGGGGGACGCCGACGTCGCCTACCGCCAACTGACCCCGACCGAGGTGACGTCGCTGTCCTCGGACGACTCGCTGCAGACCGTGCACGGCGACTCCGGCGAGGTCCGGTTCCTGGCGTTCAACCTGCAGACGATGCCCGGGAAGGACGCCGCGCAGAAGCAGGCGATCCGGCAGGCCGTCGCGGCGACGATCGACCGCGAGGCGATCGCGAAGGACGTCTACCAAGGCACCTACACCCCGGCGTACTCGATCGTGCCGAACGGGTTCCAGGGCGCCACCGAGGCGTTCGAGGACGCGTACGACGGCGCCGACGCGAAGTCGATCCTGCGGGATGCCGGCGTGACCACTCCGGTACGGCTGCCGATCGAGTACACGACCGACCACTACGGCTCGGGCTCCGACGACGAGTACGCGCTCATCCAGCAGCAGCTCGAGGACACCGGCCTGTTCACGGTCGACCTGCAGTCGGCCAGCTGGGACACCTACGTCGGGAACGTCGGCAAGGGCGAGTACCCCGTGTTCCAGCTCGGCTTCTTCCAGGACTACCCGGACGCCTCGTCGTACCTGACCCCGGCGTACGGCGCGACCGACGTGAACCTGCTCGCGAACCACTTCGACGACGCCACGGTGAACGGCCTCGTCGCGTCGCAGGCCGTCGAGCCGGACGCGGCGAAGCGGAAGCAGCAGATCGAGCAGATCCAGCAGGACACCGCCGAGTCGGTGCCGCTCATCCCGCTGCTCGCCGGACAGGAGAACGTCATCGGGCAGGGGTCCCTGACCGGGCTGTCGAAGTCGGTCGACGCGTCCGGCGAGTTCCGGATCTGGGAGATCGGGCGCTCGTGAGCAGCTCACCGCTGCGCGCCGCCGTCCGCGCCCGCATGCCCGCCGGGCTCGACGACCTCGCCGCGCTCGTCGCGATCCCGTCGGTCCACGACCCCGCCGTGCAGTCGCTCGACGACTGCCACCGGGTCGCGGAGGCCGTGCGGGTCGCGTTCGCCGACCTCGGCCTGGAGGCGCGACTCGCCACCACCGCGGACGGCTCGCAGGCGGTCATCGCGACCCACCCCGCGCCGGCCGGGGCGCCGACGGTGCTGCTCTACGCGCACCACGACGTGCAGCCCGCGGGCGACCTCGCGGCCTGGACGAGCGATCCGTGGACCCTGACACCGCGGGACGGGCGGCTCTACGGTCGCGGCGCGGCGGACTGCAAGGGCGGGATCGTCACGCACCTCGTGGCACTCCGGGCGCTGCTCGACGTGCACGGGGCGTTCCCGGTCGGGCTCGTCGTGGTCGTCGAGGGTTCGGAGGAGCAGGGCACCGACGGCCTCGAGCAGTACGTGTCGTCGCACGCCGCCGACTTCCGGCACGTGGACACCGCCGTCGTGATGGACGCCGGGAACGCCGCGGTCGGGGTGCCGGCGCTCGTGACGACGCTCCGGGGCACCGCGTTCGTCGAGCTCCGGGTCCGCGCGCTGCGGGGCACCGTGCACTCCGGGATGTTCGGCGGGGCGGCGCCGGACGCGATCGCGGTGCTGGTCGCGCTCCTCGCCACGCTCCGGGACGAGGTCGGCGACACCACGGTCGACGGCCTCGACGCCTCGCAGACCTGGGACGGCCTGCCGTACGACGCCGACCGGTTCGCCGCGGACGCCGGGCTGCTCGACGGCGCGGTGCCGATCGGCTCGGCGGACCCGGCGTCCCAGGTCTGGGCGCGCCCGGCCCTCACGGTCGTGGGCATCGACGCCCCGGCGGTCGCAGGGTCCTCGCCGTCCGTGCAGGCGACCGCCGGTGCCGCGCTGAACCTCCGCGTGCCGCCGGGTGTCGACCCCGCGGCGGCCGGCGAGCTGCTCGTCGCGCACCTGCTGCGTCGCGCACCGGCCGGCGTCGAGGTGACGGCTCGGGTCACCGGGGTGGGCGCCGGGTTCCGTGCCGAGGGCGGTCCGTCGTCGGCGGCGTTCCGCGCGGCGCTCTCGGAGGCGTACGACGGGGCCCCGGTCGGGTCGCTCGGCGGCGGCGGCTCGATCCCGCTGTGCGCGACGCTCGAGCGGGCGATCCCGGACGTCGAGGTGATCCTGGCCGGGGTGTCCGAGCCGGCGGCGAACGTGCACGGCCCGGACGAGAGCGTCGACCCGTCCGAGATCGAGCACATGGCCCTGGCCGAGGCGCTCTTCCTCGCCTCGCTCACCACCCCCTGACCCCGCGGGGGCCGATCACGCCGCGCGTTGGTGTCCGTGTTCGGTCTCGGCCGTGACCGTCCTGGTTCACGAATCCCGGGTCTCGCGAACCAGAACGGTCACCGACGCCGACCGATGGCGGGTCCCGCGCAGGTGACGGACGGCATCCCCCACCCTGGCAGTCCGGGGCGCGCCGGCCGTCGGAACCGCCGCTGCCGTCCGAGCGGGCCGGACCACCCGGCCCCTCCGGACCAACCAGCCCGTCCGGACCACCCAGCCCGTCCGGACCACCCAGCCCGTCCGGACCACCCAGCCCGTCCGGACCACCCAGCCCGTCCGGACCACCCAGCCCGTCCGGACCACCCAGCCCGTCCGGACCACCCGGCCCGTCCGGGGCGCCAGGGCCGTCCGGGGCGCACGGGCCGTCTGGGCCGTCCGGGGCGCCGGGGCGCACGGGCCGTCCGGGCCGTCCGGGCCGTCCGGGGCGCGCGGGCCGTCCGGGGTGCGCCGGCCGTCCGCTACGGTGGTGCCGTGCGCATCGTGGTGGCTCCGGACTCGTTCAAGGGGACCGCGACGGCGGCCGAGATCGCAGCGGCCGTGCGCGACGGCTGGCTCGCCGAACGTCCGGGCGACGAGGTCGTCCTGGCACCGATGGCGGACGGCGGCGAGGGCACGCTCGACGCCTTCGAGACGGCGATCCCGCTGACCGTCCGGGTGCCGATCACCGTCACCGGTCCCGCCGGCACCCCCGTCGACACGCACTGGCTGCAGCTGCCCGACGGCCGCGCCGTGGTCGAGCTCGCCGCCACGAGCGGGCTCCCCCTGCTGTCCGAGTTCCTGCCCGACACCGCGACGAGCCGGGGCTTCGGCGAGGCGATCGCCGCCGCCCTCGACGACGGGGCGACCGGGCTCGTGCTCGGCATCGGCGGCAGCGCCTCGACCGACGGCGGCGCCGACGCCCTGATCGGGCTGGGAGCACTCGTCCACCGGGATCCCGCGGTCCCCGAACACCCACCGCGGCCGCGTCAGGGGGCCGAGCTGCTCGACGACGTCACCGGCGTCGACACCACGTGGATGCGCCGGCTGCCGGAGCACGGCGCTGTCGTGCTGACCGACGTGACCTCACCCCTGCTCGGACCGTCCGGCGCCGCGGCGGTGTTCGGCCCGCAGAAGGGCATCGGACCAGAACGCATCGCCGTCTTCGACGCCCGGCTGGCCGACTGGGCGCGCTGCTTCCCCGACGTCGACCCGACGACCCCCGGCGCCGGAGCGGCCGGCGGTGTCGGGTTCGGACTGCTCGCCTGGGGTGCGACGCTGGCGGGCGGAGCGGCCGCCGTCGCCGAGGTCCTCGGGCTGCCGGCGCTCCTCGACAGCGCCGACGTCGTGATCACCGGCGAGGGCCGGTACGACGGGCAGTCCGCGGCCGGCAAGGTGCCGAGCGTGGTGCGCGCCCTCGCGTCGACGCACGCACCGGCTGCCCGGGCGATGCTCGTGGCCGGGGCGATCGACGCCGCGCTCGACGACTTCGACGCTGCCGCCTCGCTCACCGTGCTGGCCACGCAGACGACGGGCGAGCCGGACGACGCCCTCGCCGACCCGCTGCGCTTCGCCCGGATCGCCGGCCAGCGACTCGCCCGCCTGGCCTGACGCCCGGCGAGCCCGGCGCCCGCACGCGACACGCCCGCATTCCGTGCAGGGGTGCCCCAACGGGACCTCCCACCCGATGGCGCGCTCCACCACACTGGTGGAGGGCCGGAACCGGCCCGGACGCACCACCCACGAGGAGACCATGCGCACCGTCAACGCGTACGCCGCACCGTCGGCCACCGAGCCGCTCGTCAAGACCACCATCACCCGTCGCGACGTCGGCCCGAACGACGTCGAGATCGACATCGCCTACGCCGGCATCTGCCACTCGGACATCCACACCGTCCGCGGCGAGTGGGGCGAGATCCAGTACCCGCAGGTCGTCGGCCACGAGATCGTCGGCCACGTCACCTCCGTCGGGGAGAACGTCACCAAGCACCAGGTCGGCGACCGCGTCGGCGTCGGCTGCATGGTGAACTCCTGCGGCGAGTGCGAGAACTGCGTCAAGGGCGAGGAGCAGTACTGCCTCAAGGGCAACATCCAGACCTACGCCGGCGTCGACCCCGCCGACGGCAGCATCACCCAGGGCGGCTACTCGCAGGCCGTCGTCGTGAACGAGGACTTCGTCCTCCGCGTCCCCGAGTCGCTCGACATCGAGAAGGTCGCGCCGCTGCTCTGCGCCGGCATCACCACCTACTCGCCGCTGCACCACTGGGGCGTCGGCCCCGGCTCGAAGGTCGCCGTGATCGGCATGGGCGGGCTCGGCCACATGGCCGTGAAGATCGCCGTCGCACTCGGCGCCGAGGTCACCGTCCTGTCGCAGACCACCTCCAAGCAGGAGGACTCGCTCCGCTTCGGCGCGAAGGCCCACTACGCGACGAAGGACCCGGAGACGTTCGAGAAGCTCGCGAGCTCCTTCGAGCTGATCATCAACACGGTCTCCGCGAAGATCCCGATGGGCGCCTACCTCGGCCTCCTCAAGGTCGACGGCACCCTCGTCAACGTCGGCGCACCGTCCGAGCCGCTCGAGGTCCCGGCGTTCGCCCTGATCCCCCGCCGGCTCAGCTGGGCCGGGTCCGCGATCGGCGGCATCCGCGAGACCCAGGAGATGCTCGACTTCTGCGCCGAGCACGGGATCCTGCCGGAGACCGAGCTCATCAGCGCCGACCAGATCAACGAGGCCTACGAGCGCGTCCTGTCCTCGGACGTCCGCTACCGCTTCGTGATCGACGCGGCGACGCTCGCGTAGCACGCGACCACCGACGCGACGGGAGGCGCGGTGCCGGCTGGCACCGCGCCTCCCGTCCGTCCCGCGGTCTGTCCCCACAACGCGAGCCGGTCGTCCGGCTGGCGCAGCTGACGGGCCGGGCACAGCCACGCACGCCAGACTCGATCCATGAGCAGCACGGCGGACGAGGGTCCCGCGTCCCTCGTGTCCGTCGCCGGGACGGACACCGACACCGCGGTCGCCGACCTCGCCGGCATGTACGCCGGCCGTGCCTGGCACTCCGGCCGCACCGACGGCGACTACTGGTACCGCTACGTCGGGATCGGCGACGAGCGCATGAGCGTCCGACGGTCGCAGATGCACGGGTCCCTCCGCGGGGACGTCGCCGTCCAGGGCGAGGTCGTCGTGCAGTGGATCGACGCCGGCACCGCCACCGTGGACGTCGGCGGTGACGCCGTCCAGATGCAACCGGGTGTCCCGACGTTGTTCCCGATCGAGCGCCGGTTCGACGTCGAGTACCGCGACTGGGACCAGCGACTCGTGCACCTCGACCGCGACCTCGTGCTCGACGTCGCGTCCGAGCGGTACCTCGTCGACGACACCGTCGACTTCGACCGCTCCACACCGCCGACGGCCGCGGCGATCACCCGGTGGCGCGGAGCGGTCGCCTCGTCGGTGCAAGCACTCCGCAACTCGGGGAGCGGTTCGCTGGCCTGGCACGAGTCGCAGCGCGCGGTGACGTCGGCGCTGCTCGACCTCTACCGGTTCCGTGCCGAGGCGGTCCCGCCGGGGTGGGGCGAGCACCGCAACGCGCGCATCCGAGCCGCCGTCGAGTACCTGCACGCCCACGCGCACGAGCCCCTCACCGTGTCGGACGTCGCCCGGGTCGCCGACCTCAGCGTCCGCGGGCTGCAGGAGGCGTTCCAGCGCACGCTCGACCGGTCGCCGATGCAGTACCTGCGCGAGGTCCGCCTCCGTCGCGCCCACGAGGACCTCCTCGCCGCCCACCTCGGTCAGGTCTCCGTCGCGGACGTCGCTGCGCGGTGGGGCTTCACGCACATGGGCCGGTTCTCGGGCGAGTACCTGCGGCGGTTCGGGGAGTACCCGAAGCAGACGCTCCGCCGCTAACCGACCTCGTCGCCGGACGGCAACGCCGTGCACCAGTCCACGGACCCGGCGTCGACGCTCGCCTCGAGCGCGCCGGAGGACGCGTCGACGATGCTCACGAGCACGCCGCCGGCCGACTTCGTCGCCACGGCGACGAACTGCCCGTTCGGGGACGGGCAGACGGCCGTGACGCTCGCGTCGTCGGGGACGGAGACGGGCAGCCTGGAGGCGCGGCTCCCCTCCACGCGCACGATGCGTTGGGCGAGTGTCCCGTCGGCACGCACGTCGCCCACCACCCGCAGGTAGCCGTCGTCGGTGAGCGGGGCGATCCGGCCGAGGTACGCCGCGTCGGTGCTGCCGGCCGGTGCCCGCAGCGCGGTGCGCTTCCCGTCCGTCAGGTCGAGGCGGACGATCCCCGTGCCGGTCTCGACCACCGCCGTGGTGCCGGTGCCGACGAAGCCGTGCAGGTACGTGGCGCTCCCCAGCCGGACGGGGTCGGTCCGCCCGCTCATGTCGACGAGCACGAGGTCGTCGCTGCCGGTGCGGACGAGGGCGCTCTCCGTGCGGGGCACGTAGGCCCACTGCCCGACGCTCATCGGGACCGCCCCCGTCCTCGGCTTCCCGCTCGCGTCGATCGCGGTCGGCAGGTGAGTGCCGGTCATGTCGACGACGTAGAGCCCGACGTTGCGCGACTGGCCGGTGGACGTGTCGGCGTACTCGAAGCCGAACGAGGCGCCGTCGTCGGCGGCGTGCAGGGCCGTGACGCGTCCCTCGGCGGTCGGGAGCGTCAGGTGCTCGACCGGGAGGTCCTCGTCCTGCACCCCGCCGGCGAGCGGCACGATGTCGACCGACGACCCGGCGTCCGTGCCGCTCACCACGACGAGCGACCGGCCGAGGCGGACGTACTCCGAGATGCCGGTCCCCTCGTACACGGTGGTCGCTCCCCCGGCGTCGAGGGACCGGCGGACGATGCGGTCCTCGCTCCCGGCGGCACCCGGGACCAGCGCGAGCACGTCGGTGCTGCCCGTGCGGATCGACGTGCGGAGGTCGGCGGTCGCGCGCTGCCCCGGCGCCCGGACGCCCGCGACCGAGATCTCGTACGAGCGGTCGTAGGCCAGGGGTCCGGTGAACTCGACCGCGATGGTGTTGCCGCTCGACGTCACGGTGTGGGCCGCTGCCGGACTGACCCGGACGTCCTGCGACGACACGCGCTCGATCGCCTGGTTCGCGGTGAGGATCACGCGCTGTGCCGGTCGGGACACCAGGCCGGAGGCGTCGTACGACACGTCGCGCAGCCGTGGGCCCTGCTGCGACCCGACGACCGCCGCGGCGCTGCCGACGACGACGAACACCAGGACGGTCGCGGCGAGGCGACGGCGGAAGCGGTTCCGGGGGCGTTCACGCAGCTCAGTACTCATACGGGTCCTCGGGCTGCTCGACGCCCCGCACCGTGGCGGCGCGGATGACGATGCGGGCGTCCGCCGACTGGTCCGGGTTGGCGGCGAGCGCTCCGCGGACCCGGACCCACGCACCCTGGCTCGGGACCGTCCCGTCGGTGTCGACCCCGATCCCGACGGGTTGGGCGTCCACCGCGCAACAGCTGATCACGAACCGGGTGAGGGTGAAGGACCCGTCGGCGCCCGGGACGACGAAGCCCGTCAGGTCGACCCGTTTGCCGACGAGCGACGTGGTGTCGGTCGTCTGCCGGATGAGGGCGGCCCAGTCCTTGACGCCGTACTCGGAGGTGTCGACCGAGGTACTGCCGAGCAGGGACACCGCGGCCTGGGACCCGGTGGCGTTCGACAGGGTCGCCGAGTCGACGCTCCGCTGCTGCGCGGTGCGGGCGGACAGCGTCGTCGGGGGCAGGACCAGCATGGCGGCGGTGACCCCGACGGTGACGAGGGCGGCCACGCCGCTGAGGACGATCCGTGTGCGGCGAGCCGCGCCTCCTGGGCGGTGGTCGTGCCCCTCGTCGTGACCGTGACGGTGTCCGCGCGCGGTCACCACCAGGCCAGCGATCGACGCGGGCACCGCGACGGCCGCGAGCACGACCGTGAAGACCGAGTAGCGCGGGTTGATGTACAGGTCGAGGTGCCCGGCGAGGGCGAGCCACAGGGTGCACAGCGCCACCGCGAGCACGGACCCGAGGCCGAGGGACGACGACAGGCGGGACTCAGACGAGGACATTCATCACCAACCCGACGGTCGCGGCGAACAGGACGCAGACGACGGCGAGCAGCACCAGGAAGCGCGCACGGAACGTCGTCCGGAGGAGGGCGATCATCTTCACGTCGATGATCGGCCCGATGATGAGGAACGCGGTGATCGACCCGGGGAGGAACGTCGACGCGAACGACAGCGCGAAGAAGGCGTCGACGTTCGAGCACAGGGAGACCGTCATCGCGAGGAGCATCATCGCCGCGACGGAGAGCACCGGGTTCGCGCCGATCGACACGAGCGTGGACCGGGGCACGGCGACCTGGATCGCTGCGGCGAGCCCGGCGCCGACGAACAGCGCGGGCATCATCGTCGCGGTCTCGCCGCCGAACTGCGCGGCGCTGTCCCGCCAGCGGTTCCGGGACCGAGGCGCACCGACGGCCGCTCGGCAGCGGGCCTCGAACGCGGGCAGCAGCAGCTCGGTCGGACGACGGTGCGCGGCGACGATCCAGCCGACGAGGTTCGCGATGACGAAGCCGCCGACGATGCGCACGGGCAGGATCCAGCCGGACCACCCGAACGCCTGGGCGGTGCTGATGATCACGAGCGGGTTGAGGATCGGGGCGGCGACGAGGAAGGTGACGGCCTCGGCGGGTGTGAAGCCGCGCATCATGAGGCCGCGGGCGAGTGGCACGTTCCCGCACTCGCACACCGGGAAGAGCATGCCGATCAGGGAGATCACGGCCCGGCGCGGGATCGGGCGCTGCGGTAGTACCTTCTCGAGCGCGCCGACGGGGACCCACACCTCGACGACGATGGACAGCAGGATGCCGAGCACCACGAACGGCAGGGACTCGACGACGACGCTGATCGCGAGCGTGAGGAAGTCCTGCACGACGTCGGGCAGACCCGCGGTGCCGACGGCCGGCGAGAGCAGGCGGATGCCGAGCAGCACGGCGACGGCGAGCAGCACCAGCCCGGGGCCGGTGAGGCTCCGGGAGCGGGACGCGGCGGTGGGGCGCTGCTGCGGCGGCGTGGTCGTCGTCACCGGGCAAGGATAAGCCGCTCGCGCGCTCCTACGGTCAGCGCCGCGCGAGCCCGTCGAGGTGCCGGTCGAGCACGTCGATCGCCCAGTCGCCCGACTCCCCCGGGGCGAGCCGCACGAGGTGCATCGCGAGCCCGTCGATCAGCGCGTGCAGCCGACGGACCTCGTACTCGCGGTCGGCCGCCGGGACGCCCACGAGCTCGAGCACCTCCTCGCTCCACTCCCGCATCTCGACCACGACCAGGTCGAGCGCCGGCCGCAGTTCGGCGTCCGTGAGGGCCGCGTTCGCGAGCGCCAGGTACACCTCGAGCTCGATGACCCGCTCGTCGTCGAGGGGCAGCAGCTCGAGCAGGAGGTGGTGCGCGCGCTCGCGGGTCGGCAGCCCCTCGGGGATCGCGGCGATCCGTTCCCGGGTGCGGTCGAACACGAGCGTGATGGTGTGCTCGCGCAGGCTCGACTGCGTCGGGAAGACGTAGCGGACGGTGCTCGGCGGCAGGCCGGCCTCGGCCGCGACGTTCCGCACGCTCAGCGCGCCGAGGCCGTCACGTGCGAGGACCCGCCACGCCGCCTCGGACACGGAGCGACGTCGTTCCTCGATGTCGATGCTCCTGGCCACGGGCCAATACTCGCACAGTCGTACGAGTTCGTGCTACCGTGGAGTTCGTTGTCGCACAGTCGTGCGACTTGCGGAACGAGATCGAAGGGAGACCGTCATGGCGTGGACAGTCCTCGTCCTGTCGGGCGTGCTCGAGGCAGTGTGGGCCACTGCACTGAGCGCATCGAACGGCTTCAAGAAGGTCGTACCGACGATCGTGTTCGTCGTCGGCATGGCACTCAGCATGGTGGGCCTGGCGTTCGCCATGAAGGAGATCCCGGTCGGCACCGCCTACGCGGTCTGGGTCGGCATCGGCGCATCGCTCACCGTGATCGTCGCGATCCTCCGCAGGCAGGAGGCCGCGTCCGTCGCCCGGGTCGCCCTCGTGCTCGGGCTCGTCGCCTGCGTCGTCGGCCTGAAGGTGGTGAGCTGAGGTGCCGTGGATCGTCCTGTTCGTCAGCGCCGCGCTCGAGACCGTGTGGGCCACCGCCCTCGGTGCGAGCGACGGCTTCACCGAGCCCCGTCCGACGATCGTCTTCGCGATCACCATCGTGGTGAGCCTCGGGGCCTTCGGGTACGTGCTCAAGCACATCCCGATCAGCACCGCCTACGCGGTGTGGACGGGGACCGGAGCGGCCCTCACGGTCCTCTGGGGCATGGCCACCGGCGCGGAGCCCGTGACGGCGCTCCGCCTGCTGCTCATCGCCGGGATCGTCGGCTGCGTCGTCGGCCTGAAGCTCGTCCCGGCCCGCCCGGCCCACGCCGCTACCAACCCGCGAGACTCGGCCCCGCGGACACTTCCGCGCGAGGAACGCGCGAGTTCTGTCCGGTAGCCCGAGACTCGCGACGGCGAGGTGGGTGGCGACCCGAGACGGACTGGAGGCGCGGTGCCAGCTGGCACCGCGCCTCCAGGCCATCAAGCGGTCACGCGATCAGACGGACGCACCCGTCCACTCGTCCTCGGCGGCGACGTGGTCGCTGCCCAGGGTGCCGGCGGCCATCGCCGCGGCCACGCGGTCGGCGTGCGACGGCGGGTTCGAGGGGACACCTTCCGGGCGGCCCTCCTCGTTGATCTTCCGCAGCTCGGGGACGATGTCCTCGGCCAGGATGTCGATCTGCTCGAGCACCGTCTTGAGCGGCAGCCCGGCGTGGTCGACGAGGAACAGCTGGCGCTGGTAGTGCCCCACGTGGTCCTTCATGGCGGCGTACCGGTCGATCACCTGCTGCGGCGAACCGACCGTGAGCGGGGTCTGCTCGGTGAAGTCCTCCATCGAGGGGCCGTGCCCGTAGACCGGGGCGTTGTCGAAGTACGGGCGGAACTCGTCGATCGCGTCCTGCGAGTTCTTCCGCGCGAAGAACTGGCCACCGAGCCCCACGATCGCCTGGTCGGCGCGGCCGTGCCCGTAGTGCTCGAAGCGCTGGCG
Source organism: Curtobacterium sp. GD1 (assembly GCF_020882855.1). NCBI lineage: Bacteria > Bacillati > Actinomycetota > Actinomycetes > Micrococcales > Microbacteriaceae > Curtobacterium > Curtobacterium sp. GD1. Next base: position 109,704 of record NZ_JAFEVQ010000013.1, read on the forward strand.
GTACAGACCCACCATCTGCTCGGTGTGCTGGATCGGCCAGAAGATGTTGTTGTGGAGGAATCCGTCGCCGTAGTAGGCGGCCTGCTCCGCGATCTCCGGCGTACGGATCGACCCGTGCCACACGAAGGGCGCGACGCCGTCGAGCGGACGCGGGGTGGACGTGAAGCCCTGCAGCGGCGTGCGGAACTTGCCCTGCCAGTTGACGACGTCGTTCTCCCAGAGCTGGCGGACGAGCGCGTAGTTCTCGATCGCGAGGTTGACGCCCTGGCGGATGTCCTGCCCGAACCACGGGTAGACCGGCCCGGTGTTGCCGCGGCCCATCATGAGGTCCATGCGGCCGTCGGAGATGACCTGGAGCATCGCGTACTCCTCGGCGATGCGCACCGGGTCGTTCGTGGTGATGAGGGTCGTCGACGTCGAGAGCGTGATGTGCTTCGTGCGTCCCGCGAGGTAGCCGAGCATCGTCGTCGGGCTCGACGCGACGAACGGCGGGTTGTGGTGCTCACCGGTCGCGAAGACGTCGAGTCCGGCCTGGTCGGCGTGCTCGGCGATCGTCAGGATGTCGCGGACCCGCTGGGTGTCGTCGGGGGTCCTGCCGGTGACCGGGTCGGTCGTGACGTCACTGACCGTGAAGATGCCGAACTGCATGATGCGCCGCCTTCCGCGGAGTCCCTCCGCCTGCGATTTCGATGCGTTTGCATCGACTTGCTCGGTACAACGTAGCGCAGGCCCAGGCATTCCCGCCAGCGGCGACTACGCGGCGTCGTCGTCCAGCACGCGGTTCCGCAGCACCTTCGACTCCCGCCACAGCATGTACGCGCCGGTCCACACGAACATGATCGCCACCAGCGCCAGGCAGGGGAAGAGGAAGACGAAGTCGAGCGTCGTCCCGATCGGCGGGGCGCCGGGCATCGCCGACCGGAGCGCCGGGAACGACAGCAGCGTGGCGCTCAGCCAGATCACGTTCGCGAACTCGAGCTTCCGCCGGAGGATCGCGCTGCCGATCGTCACGACGGCCATCAGCGTCGTGAAGAGGATCGCCATGATGTAGAACGACACGATCACGACGCTCAGGGTGTCCCGGTGCCCGTCGATCTGCATCGGGACGAGGGTGCGGTCGCTCTGCACCTCGGCGGCGCTCCGCTCGGCGTTCATCACCCACGGCCGGGCGGAGTTCGACATGTCGACCTCGAACGGCACGGCGTCCCCGGAGTCGTCGTCCTGCACGCTCAGCTGGAAGTTCGCGAACGGCTGGTCGAACGGGTACGAGGTGTCGCCCCGGTCGAGCGTCAGCGTCAACGAGGTCGCGTCCACCACCGACTGCCCCGGGAACGTCACGACGCTCGTCGTCACCCCGCCGCTCGAGACCTCGATGCGGAGCGGCTGCGAGATCTCGCCGGCCTTCTCGCCCTCGAACGAGCCGTGCGGGATCGGCAGGACGTTCGCCTGCATCACCCGGTTCGAGAGATCGACGTCCTGCACGCTCATCCGCAGCGTCATGTAGTCGCCGGACTGACTGTTCGACCCGCTCACCGGGACGGCGGTCGTCGTCTTGAGCGCTCCGGAGAGGCCGATCACGACGTAGTAGACGGCCAGGAGGACCACCGCCACGAGCAGGATGACCGGCGCGGGGTTCCTGCGGGTGCGCTTCGCGGTCGGGGTACCTGGTGCGCCGGGTGCGTCGGTCGGGGCGTCGGTCGTGTGGGTCATCGGTTGCTCCCGGACGGTGGGTCGGTGGTGGGTCGGCTCGGGTCGGTGGCGGGGCCGCTCGGACCGGTCGGTGCGGCGGTCGGACCGCTCGGTGCGGCGGTCGGACCGCTCGGTGCGGCGGTCGGACTGGAGGCGCGGTTCCCGTCCGACGGACCGGCCCCGGTCGGCGAGGCGGTCGCCGCTGCGGCGGGGCCGCTCGTCGCCCGCCGACCGACGACGGTCGCGGCGAGCGCGAAGAGCAGCATCGCGAGGAGCGGCACCATCGCGCCGGGGAACTCCGTGGCGTTGAAGGTCGTGATCTGGTCGGCCAGCTGCGACGCCTCGGTCTCGCCCTTCGCGACGGCCGTGGTCACCGTCATCGCGTTGGACTGCGACGCCCGGTTCGACGCGAGCGAGATCTGCTGGACGGCGGTGTCCGGCGCGTTCACCGGGTCGGCGTACACCCGGACGTCGACGTCCGCCTGCTGCCCGGGGTCGAGCGGGATCATGCACGAGAACGAGCTCGTGGCGACGGTGCAGTCGAGCGGGGAGTCGTCGACCTCGACGTTCACGTTCCGGTAGACCATGCCGGTCGTGATCCGGGCCTCGAACGTGATCGCGACGGTCGCCCCGGAGGCGTTCGGGCCGAGCGTGCCCCGCATGTCGGCCGCGGTGCCGGGCACGATGCGCTGCGTGCCGAAGCGGAGGTCCATCGCGAGGGGACCGTCGTCCGTGCCGCCGCTGCCCGCGCCAGCACCGCCGCTGCCGCCCCCGCTGCCGTTGCCGTTGCCGTTGCCGGCGCTCTCCCCCGGCGCGGGCGGTGCGGTCGAGGGCGGCGACGACGGACCGGTGCTGCCGCCCGTGTCTCCCGACCCGACCCCCTGGCCGGCGCCGGAACCGCTCCCGGCTCCCGTGCTCGGGCTGCCGGGCGTGCTCGGCGCGGTCGGCGCGGTCCCGCCACCGGCGCCGCCGGGACCGCCCGTGGAACCGCCGCCGGCGCCGGGGAGGCCACCCGCGCCTCCTGGAGGGGCCGGTGTCGCGACCGTCACCGTGAAGGCGGTCGACGCGCGCGCGGACTCGACGCCCCCGTACGTCTGGGTCGCCGTCAGCGCGACCGCACCGAGGGCGAATGCGCGCTCCGGCGTGCAGGCGAAGGAGGTGCCACGAGTCGCGGTGGCCGTGCAGACCACGGTCCCGCCCTGCCGGACGGTCACGACGGCGTTCGGGATCACGCCGCGGCCACGGACCTCGGGTGTGCGGTCCGTCGTCGACGTGCGGTTGCCCGGAGCGGTGATCACCGGCGCTCCGGGAGCGATCGTGCGGACGGTGCTGCCGGACTCGACCGGTGAGACGGCCGCGGTGGTGGAGGACGCCCGGGCCGTGATGGTGAACGCCGATGCGGGGACGGTCCCGGACCGGGCGGCGACCGTCAGCCGGAGGACGTGCCGGTCGCCGGGAGCGATCGTGCCGAGGTCGACCCCGGCGGCGAGGCCGGCGCAGTCGATCGTGGCGCCGTCGAGCTCGCACACGGGGACCTGCAGGCCGCCGGTGTCGGCGGTGAGGAGGACGCCTCTCGCCTCGCCCTCGCCGGTGTTGGCCAGTGTGACCGTCCGGATCGCCGGGAAGCCCGCGTAGAGCTGCGTCGCACCGGCCTGGGTCACGCTGAGGCCGGCCGGCGCCAGGACCGTGAACGTGCTCGTCGCCGCCGGGGAGACCTGCCCGAAGCGGTCCGTCTGCGTCGCGCTGACGGTGTGCTGTCCGACCGCGAGCGGCTCGGTCGGCGTGCACGACCAGTCCGGGGTCGTCGCCGGGTCGACCGTGCACAGCGGCTCGCCGTCGATCGTGGCCGTGAGGGTCGTTCCCGTCGTGTCCGCCGCACCGGCCACCTTCGTGCCGGTGATCGTCGGCTGCGTCGCGATCGACTCGTCGCCCGCGGGCGGGCCGGTGATGGTGGGGGCAGCGGGGGCCGGGGGCGCGACGACCGTGATCGAGTAGGGCGCGGCGGCCTCGAACGGGCTGATCTCGGACGAACCGGCGACGGTCCCGAGCGGCGAAGCCGGATCGATCGTCATCGTGATGGCGACCTGGTTGCCGGTCCCCCACGTGCTGGCGCCGCACGCCGCCTGCGTCCCGCCGTTCGTGGGCACGCAGGTGAACTGTCCGAGCCCGGGTGCGGGGACCGACTGCGCAGCCGTGATCGTCGTGTTGGGCGGCGCGGTGATCGTCCAGGTCCCGGTGCCGGCGGCCTGGTTCTGCACGACGGCCTGCACGGAGCTCCCGGGGACGCCGGTCGGTGGGGCGCCGACCTGGGTCATGGCGGATGCGGAGGTCGCGGGGACGAGCACCCCGGTGGCGACGAGGAGCGCCCCGAGGGCAGCGGCGACGGTGCCACGGACCCGACGTGCCCGCGTCGGGGTGTGCTCCACCCGCATGTGTTCCCCGTCCACGACGGCTCCCGAGGCCGGCGTGTGGACGACGCTAGTCGGACAAGGGCCGTCCGGTCCGGAGGCGTTACAGGCCTGTAACCCTTACGGATGCGATGGCTACCGGCCGGGGAGCGCCTCGGAGTCCGTACGTGCCGCGTGGTGCATGCCGTCGGCGATCCACACGATCGTCACGACGGCCAGCACGCTCGCGCTCGACGCCATCCGGCCCGCGACGAGGATCGCACCGTGGTCGTGTGCCCCGCCCGAGATGCCGTACACGAGCGCCGCGACACCGACCAGGAACGTCACCCCGGTGGCGACGAGGAGGACCCAGGTCACCAACCGACGCGGACCACGGTGTCCGTCGCGGTCGCCGCGCGCGCCACGGTCGACCCGTGGTCCGAACGCCCGGACGGCCCCGACCCAGAAGAGCGCGATCGCGCACGCGCCGATGATGTCGCTGACCCGGTGCCAGCCGTAGACCACGGTCTGGTTCGCGACGAAGACCGCGTAGGCGGCGCCGACGATCACGACGAGCGGGCGGAACCGACGCGGCGTGACCATGAGCACGGCGAACAGGGCGGCGAGGGCGATCGTGGCGTGACCGGACGGGAACGAGTTCGGCGTGGTCGACTGGGCGATCTCCGGGCGCTCGGCGATACGCTTGACGAGCGTCGAGGTGGCCGCCGAAGCGAGCACGACGACACCGGCTCCGAGCCCCACTGCGAGCCGGCGCCGAGCGAGCGCGACGGCGGCGATCACGACCACGAGCAACAGGATCACCGGTACCGAGATGACGTTCAGGGCAGTGTCCGACGAGAACAGGTCGGATTCCCGGACCCCGCCGAGTGCGGCGTCCTCGACCCGCTGCCCCACCGGCGTCAGCACCGCCACCGCGTAGACGAGAGGCACGATCACGAACCCCAGAGCCGACAACAGTCCCCACCGCAACCGCCGTGAGACGCTCGGTCCACGCGACTCGGGTGCGCTGCGTTCGGGCGTTCGGGTCACCGGGCTGGTCCTCCTCGGGGTGCTGGTCGTCGGTGTCGTCGCACGCCTGTTCACGCGCGTGCGATTCGGACGGTCGGGGTCCGACACGATACCGTTGGGACGCCGGTCGGAGCCTGGGAACCGCGGGACAGCGACCTTCGGATCCGGCAACGCACCGACCGGCCGCGCGCGGGCGAACGCACCGGCGCGCATCGCCGGACCGACGTACACGGCGTCGGCTGCGTACGAGGAGGAAACCGAAGTGGCCATCAAGGAACCGAGCATCACCGCTTCCCCGAACCGCGGTCTCGCGCTCACCGTGGGCGCGCTGCTCCTCATCTGGGGCATCCTCGGGTTCTTCTTCGCCGCCGACGGCGACCCCGGCTTCTTCAGCCGCAAGGGCGGCATGCTCTGGAACGCGTTCGGCGTCAACCCGCCGCTGGCACTGCTGTGGGTCCTGCTCGCGGCCGTGCTGCTCATCGTCGGGCTCGGCAACACGATCGGGTCGCGGAACGCGAACGTCCTCGTGGGCGCCGTCCTCGTCGTGCTCGCGGTCTACGGCTTCGTGTTCGTGAACACCTCGGCGAACGTGTTCGCGCTCAACACGACCGACAACGTCTTCCACGCGATCGTCGGTGTCATCCTGCTCCTCACGGCGTTCGGCGCCGACAAGGAGAACCTCCGCGCGCTCCGTGCGGACACCGCTCGCGCCTGATCCCGCGCATCCCCGACGCCCCGCCCGCCCTTCGTGGCCGGCGGGGCGTCGTGCGTCCGGGCCGTCGCACGCCCGGGCGTGCGACGGCGCGGGCCGTCGCACGC